>CAYXKI010000101.1:0-5792 GCA_964465095.1 uncultured Ruminococcus sp. | reverse complement strand
GAAAAGCGACAGCTTTTCGAGGGAGAACGAACAAGACCGTTCTCCCTTTCTAGAGTTTATCGGAAGCCTCACCCTTGAAAATGTTCCGGTGGAACATTTTCAACGAGTCAATAACAAAAAAGGAACTTATTTTCATATGGCAAAAGTATCAAATCGTGAACTCGGCAAGCGGAGACGGCGTGGACTTCTGGTCACGCTACTTCTTCTGATTGCCCTATGTTTTTGTATCACAAAGTGTGTTTCTGCTGCAAAGTCGAAACTGATAACCCCCATTTCCAACGAGGAAGAAGCACTGGCAGACAGCACAGAAACCGCAACCGCCCCCACCACAACTGTCCTTTCCTCAGAGGTGACAGAAAGCACAACCACAAGCACCACCGCTTCTACCCTGCCGGAAGAACCGGCAGAATTACCGGTAGAAAGCTGTGAACTGGAAGTAGAACCCATCCTCCAGAATCCGGAACTTCCCACGGGCTGTGAGATTACTTCTCTGACTATGGCACTGAATTACGCCGGATTTTCGGTGGACAAGCTGACCATGGCAGACAAGTATCTGGTTCGTTCTGACCCCTATCTGACCACATTTGGCGAAGCCTTTGTAGGGTCACCCTATGACAGTACCGCTTGGGGCTGTTATGCACCGGTAATTGTAGAAACCGCAGAAATCTATTTAAAAGCCCAAGGAAGCAGCGACACCGTGCAGAATCTCACCGGCTGTTCTCTGAAAACCCTGCTGAATGAAGTGGCACAGGGCACACCGGTTATCACCTGGGCAACCATTAACATGACAAGCAAAGTGGAAGAACATTACTATTGGACAACACCGGAGGGAGAGGACGCAGTTTTCCTGATTAACGAGCACTGCCTTGTGCTTTGTGGCTATGACCTGAATTATAACACCGTTACGGTCTGTGACCCCTTGGTGGGGAAAACCGTCTATGATATGGATGTCTTTGAAAATCGTTATGAACTGATGTACCAACAAGCGGTTGTCATCCGACAAAATGACACAAATCCGGAAACGGAATCTACAGAAGCCCCTGCAAATTAAGAACTTGTTCTAAGACACAAAAAAAGAAGAAAGCCTCCCATAGGAATCATCATCCTTGGGAGGCTTTCTTTATACGCATTTATTCTGTTTTATTCTGTTTCAGCGTCACGGTCTACGGCATCATAGAGTTCCCGTTTCCGAAAGCCGGTTTCTGCTGCCACAAGCTTACAGGCTTGGGTCAACTTTTCTCCCTGTGCCACAAGCTGTTGCACTTTTTCCACGGCTTCTTCCAGAGAAATCTTGTCCTGCTTTTCCGGCACTGCACCGGCAACCACAAGCACAAACTCCCCTCGTGGTGGGTTCTCCTGATAGAACGTCACTGCCTGAGAAAACGTGGTGCGTCTGACTTCTTCATGAAGCTTTGTCAATTCCCGGCAAAGGGAAATCTCACGCTGTCCACCGAAAACCTGTTCCATATCCCGGAGGGTACGACAAAGCTTATGGGGGGCTTCGTAAAAGACCATGGTGCGTTGTTCCTGACGCAAGGATTCTAAGTGTGCATTCCGTTGATTCTGATTCACCGAGAGAAAGCCCTCAAAAGTAAACCGTGCGGTATGTTGCCCGGAAATTGCCAAGGCAGCGATTGCCGCAGAGGGTCCGGGAACTACCTCCATAGGTACGCCCTGTTCCTGACACAATTGTACCAACGGTTCTCCCGGATCAGAGATGCAAGGCATTCCGGCATCTGTCACAACCCCGGCAGATTCCCCTGCCAAAAGGCGATCGACAATGGACTGTGCCACAGTGTGTCCGCTGTGTTCGTGATAGCTGACGGTGGAAGTGTGAATGTCAAAATGACTCAAAAGCTTTCGGGTGACACGAGTATCCTCCGCCGCAAGAAAATCCACCTCTTGCAACAGCCGAAGTTGTCGCAAGGTGATATCCTCCAGATTGCCAATGGGCGTGCCGATAATATATAGGGTTCCACTCATATGGGTTCTCTTCCTTCTGCATCTAATCTGGTAGAAACCGGGCTGCCCTCCCCGATCAAAAGGGGTGGCAGCACATTCAAAAAGGGTTTTCCACCGCTTCTGCCCTCAATCAAAAACAACCAAGGGGCAGTGTCTGCTGTCTTTGCCACAAATTGCAGCCGTTTTGGTTCGATTCCTGCCTGTCGCATGGCATCCATCACATCTGCCAGACGTTCCGGGCGATTACAAAGGCAAAGCTTTCCCCCAAAGCGTAACAGCTTTTTCGCCGCCTTGCAGACATCGTAAATGTTGCACAAGATCTCATGCCGTGCGATTTTCTGTGCCGTCAGTGCACTCTCAATCCCTGCCTGATAGGCTTTATAAGGGGGATTACAGGTGACAAGATCAAGCTGTCCCAAGGGTGCACCCTCCCACAGGGTTTTTAAATCGGCACAGACAGGATGCATCTCAGATTGAACACCACTGCTTGCTTTTATCCCTTGTTGGAATTGCTGGATTGCCTCCGGCTGAATGTCAACTCCATATACCATAGCAGGGGGATGGCTTCGCTGCATCAGCATGGGGATAATACCACAGCCTGTTCCAAGGTCACACACACGATCCCGGGCATGATAGCCGGAAAATTCCGTCAAAAGCACCGCATCTGTTCCAAAGCGATGCAATACACTGGTGCAGACAAAGAGTCCATCTGCAATCTGTTCCAAGGAACACGCCTCCATGGTAACACCCTTTCCTGTCAAATTCCTGTCAAAATATCTCTCGCATTTCCCACAAATCGGTCACATGCACTGTGGCAGTGGCTTTCATTTGTTGCCACTGATCCCGACTTGCTTCGTCATAGACCCCTACGGTAAAGAAGCCGGCTTTTTTCGCCGTTTCCACGCAGTGGAGGGAGTCCTCTGCCACGGCAATCTGCCGCTTTCCAAGGTGCAATCTTGCTGCGCCCTCTTGAAAAATCCGGGGCTGTGTCTTAGGGACACCGACCTCTTGTTCGGTCAGAAGAAACTGAATCCGTTCCCAGAGTCCCAGTCGTTCCAGTGCGGCTCTGGCAAGCTTTGGATATGTCGCCGTGGCAACGCCATAGGCAATGGATCGCCCATCCAGCCAGTCCAGAAGTTCTGTCACATGTGCTTTCAGAGGGAGGGTTTTTGTATACGCCTCTTCCGCCAGATCCGACACAAGCCGGGACAATTCCTCCGGGGTACAGGGCAGGGAAAAGGTGTCCACGAAATAACGGGAGGACTCCTCAATGGACATTTTCCGCACAATTTCGGAGATATCTGCCGGGGCTTCCCGATCATAGTGGGCAAGAATTTTTCGGTCAATTTCTGACCAGACACCGGTAGAATCCAGAATCGTACCATCCAGATCAAAGATCACACCGGCAAGGGTGTTGTGTTCCATATAGTTTCTCTCTTATACTCTTGAAAATCTCGACTGATTGTCGTGGGCTGTCCCGGTGAAAATGGACTTGGGCATTGCCCAGATGCTACCATCGGATTCCTTGCGATATACCACAAGTTCCTCCTGGGTTTCTGCATGGCAGACGGAAATCTGAAGCAGTTCTACCACTGTGCCATCCAGAACATCCCGATATTTTGCACCAAGTTCCAGAACAGTTGGCTCCGGAACGGAAATTGCCTCTTCGACGGTTTCGATATTATTGACAATATCATCCTCTACCAGAATCATCTGGGAGAAAGGCGCAAGGCGGATATACGCACCACCATTTTCTACCTGTACCGGCTGACCGCTGCATACGTCCACCAGGGAGGGCACGTTTGTGCCAAAACGGAATTCTGTGGGATTTTCCTCCAGGTTCAGGGCAACGTAAACGGTTCTGCCGTCCTGTTCCTTTGCAAAAAGCAGTTGCTGGTTGCGGACTTCTACCGTGCGATAAGATCCTGTCCGCAGTGCCGGATAAGCGTGATAAATCCGTCCCAGTTTCACCAGGTGACGATAGAGATCCAGATTGCCCGAACGAGTCAGTTCCTCCAGTTCCAGACAAGGACGAAGTCCATCATCGGAGTTATTCTCATGCCGACCCATTACCCCATACTCACTACCGTAATAAATCGACGGAATGCCGGGCATACTATACAAAAGCGTATAGCAAAGGGGCAGATACCGCTGATCCACAAGGGTACTTGCCAGACGGTTCACATCGTGGTTGTCAACAAAATTGTACAGGGCAGTTCCCTGATAAATGCCACCATTTCCGAACTGACGATTGATGCTATAATTGATCTCGAAATAGTTCTTGTCGTTGTGAGAGGAATAGATACCCTTATAGCACTCATAGTTGGTTACGCTGTCCAGCATTTCCGGATTTGCCCAACGCTTATAATCCCCGTGGATAATCTCACCCATCAGCCAGAACTCCGGATTTTTTTCCTTGCAGAATTTATGAATCCGGCGGAAGAAATCAAAGTCCACGCAGTCCGCAGCATCAAAGCGGATTCCGTCAATATGGAACTGATCCATCCACATTCCCACTGCATCAATCAGATAATCGCAGACGTGCCAGTTCCGCAGATTCAGCTTTACCAGATTGTAATAGCCGTTCCAACCCTCATACCAGAAAGGATCGCCGCAGGGGCTTTGTCCGCCAAAATTCAAGCCTGCAAACCAATCGCAATACTCTGAGGACTGTCCTTTTTCCTGTACATCCCGAAATGCCCAGAAATTACGTCCCACATGATTGAACACACCGTCCAGAATGACACGGATTCCGTTTTCGTGAAGCACGTCGCAAATATGGGCGAACATCTCATTTGTGCCAAGCCGCCTGTCAATAATCCGATAATCTGTGGTATCATAACCATGTTCTACCGACTCGAAAATCGGTCCGAAATATACCGCATTAACCCCAAGTTCTTTCAGATGGGGAATCCAGTCCAGAACCTTTTCCAGACGATTTACCGGTTCGCCACCCTCATTGTGCTTCGGTGCACCGCAAAATCCCAAGGGATAGATGTGATACATCACTGCATTTTCATACCAATTCATTGTTTCTTCCTCCTCTTCATCATTTCCCAATATTTTGAAAAAATTTATTTTTTCGCACCCTCAAGATAGTAGGTTGCCTCCATATCTGCCACACTTACCGCAAATGCCAGAGGGAACATCTCAAGGGCACGTCCTACACTATTTTTGTCTTCATTTCCGGAAAAGCCCATATGATAACGAATCGCAAAAGCCTCTTCTCGTGTCAGTCGCATAAAACCCTGAATCATATACACCGATTTTTCTCCATGTCCATAAGGCATGGTGTCCTCAATGTGAAAACAGGGGACTTTTTCCCAGATGCCCAATTGTTCATTTTTCACATTCCGATACCCGGGAACATAGAAATTCACCTTGCACAAATCGTGAAGCAGAGCCGTCACTGCGATGGTTTCTTCGGAATAATCCATCCCATAAACTTCTTTTGTCCGTGGGCGAGAGAGATAGTCTTTCAAACAGGCGTACACATTCAGGCTATGTTCCACAAGACCGCCTTCATATGCCCCATGAAACCGTGTACTGGAGGGGGCGGTGAAAAAGTCGCTTGCCTCAGAATCCAGCCATTCCAGCAGCCGGTCTGCCCCTCGTCTTGTAATATTTTCCTGATAAATCGCAATAAATTCTTCCCGTTTGGTCATGTTTTGGTTCGCTCCGTTTCTTTGACAATGGCGATTCTGATATCGCACCATTTCATATTATAGCATAATTTCACCTATTTGGCAAGGGTGCAAGAAATGAAAGTTTTTGTGTAACAAATGAAAGCCCCAAAGCACACAAAAACCGCCCTGCGAAAGAGCAAGGCG
>CAYXKI010000100.1:0-5831 GCA_964465095.1 uncultured Ruminococcus sp. | reverse complement strand
GGAGAACGGTCTTGTTCGTTCTCCCTCGAAATCCTGTCGGATTTCTCACCCTCTTGTCCGCGCGCAGAAGTATGCGCAGAGTGTTTCGCTGCCTGCGGGCAGCGACAAGGGCTTCTCACCCTTGACCTCGGCAGCATTTTCGAGAAATTGCTGCACCAAAAAGCTTTATGACTGGGATTTTCTTTAAGGCAACACCGCACAAAGAAAAAAAGAGCACAGACCCCTGTACTCTTTTCATAATCAATACGTGATATCCCCATTACAAAGACGACATACTGGTGCGGTTTTCCAGTGCACGATAAAGTGTCACCTCATCGGCATATTCCAAAGAACCGCCCACCGGCAAGCCAAATGCAAGCCGGGTAACTTTTACCCCAAGGGGTTCTAACAACTGTGCCAGATACATCGCCGTGGCATCCCCCTCTACCGTGGGATTAGTTGCCATAATTACTTCCCGGATTTCGCCTTTTTGCAATCGTGCCAACAATTCCCGTATCCGAAGCTTATCGGGAGAAACCCCATCAATGGGAGAAATCAACCCGTGAAGCACGTGATACAAGCCCTTATATTCCCCGGTGCGTTCCAGTGCAGAAACATCCTTTGGGCCCTCTACCACGCAGACCACCGTCCGATCTCGTTCTTCCTCGGCGCAAATCGGGCAAAGTTCCTGATCCGTCAGATTCTGACAGCAAGGACAATAATGGATATCTCGCTTGGCAGACAAAAGGGCATTGGCAAAAGCTTCTACCTCTTCTGTAGGGCGAGAAATAATGGAATATGCCAGACGCTGAGCGGTTTTAAACCCGATCCCGGGAAGCTTGGCAAATTCCTCTGCCAGAAGTTCCAGGGGCAATGCGTTATAGTTTGGCATTTCCTTTAAAACAAGCCCGGAAGAGAAACACCGCCGGTGATTTTGCTCATCTCTTCCTCGGTTGTGGTTTCTACCTGGTTGATGGCTTCGTTAATTGCACTTACAACCAGATCCTGAAGCATTTCGATATCCTCCGGATCTACAACCTCCGGCTTGATCTCCAGTGTCTGGATGGTCTTCTTGCCGGTTACAGTAACGCTGACTGCACCGCCACCTGCGGTAGCAGTAAAGCTTCTTTCTTCAATATCTTCCTGCAATGCGGAGATCTCGTCCTGCATCTTCTGTGCCTGACGGATCATTGCGTTCATATTCTGGGCACCGCCCTGGTTCTGTTTCGGTAATCTTGCTCTCATGGATTTTCTCGTCCTTTCGGTATGATAAAATATACAGGGCAACACGCACACGCTTTGTATGGTGTCACCTCAACTTTGCTTTTATTCCAAAGCAGTATCCAATTGACTGGACACGGCTTTCTGAATCAAATTCTGTGCTTTTGAGGTCTGCTGCTGTTCTGCTTCGCTACACTTGGCACGGATGTTATAATCCACCCCTAAGAATCCTTTTACCGTCTCCCGGAGAGAGAGGGCGTTTTCCTTATTCTTCAAAAGAGTCAGGAAAAAGCGATTCTTTGCCACAATCAGCATCGTGTTCCCTGCCACAAAGGCAGAAGATTCTGCAAGGCTGCCGGAAACTGCCGGGTTGACTGCCTGATAAGCTGCCAGAATGTCCGCCCAGTTTTGTACCGGCTGAAAATCCGAAGCTTTCAGTGGCGTGTGTTCCTTTTGCGGTGTCGAAGCGGAAACTTCTTCCGGTGGTGATGGCTGCGGTGCAATCGGAGTCTGTGGCTGTGGGGCTTGTACCGGTACAGGCTGTGCCACGAATTTCCCCACTTGGGGCGTTGCGAGCTGAATCAGTGCCATCTCCAATTCCACACGCTTTCCGGGATTGCGTTGCATCCGTTCCCGACAATCCTGAAGCAGCGAAATCTGTTCCAGAATCTCCGACAAGGTGCTTCGTTCTGCCAAGCTTTGCAACTGTGACAATTCATCCGGCAGACAGGTCAGAAGTTCCGGCTGTCCAGAGCCTGCTTTCAGAAGCATCAGATTCCGCAGTTGTTCCAACAGTTCGTCACAAAGTCGCACCATATCCTTAGACTGGTCATACAGCGTCCCGGTAATCTCCAACGCCTTTGCGCTATTCCGGGACAGAATCCCATCCAGAATGGCAAAGACGCTTTCCCGACTTGCAACGCCTGCGGAGGCGGTGACAGAAGTGGCAGTAATCCGATCTTCTGCGCCGGCACACTGATCCAGTAGGGACAGTGCGTCTCGCATTCCGCCATCAGACAGGCGGGCAATCAGATGCGCCGCATCCGGTTCCAGTTCCAGATGTTCCTCTTTTGCAACGAAAGAAAGTCTTGCAGCAATATCCTCGGTGCGAATCCGATGAAAATCGTATCGCTGACAGCGAGAGATAATGGTTGCCGGTACTTTGTAGATCTCTGTTGTTGCCAAGATAAATTTCACATATGCCGGCGGTTCTTCCATAACTTTCAGAAGTGCACCCCAGGCACTGGGGGACAGCATATGTACCTCATCAATGATATAAATCTTATACTTGCACCGTTCCGGCAAATAGACAGTACCCTCTCTGAGATCCCGGATGTCCTCCACGCTGTTGTTGGAAGCAGCATCAATTTCGATAATATCGCTTAATGCGCCTTTTTCCGCATCCTGACAAATGCTGCATTCCAGACAAGGGTTTCCCTCCGGAGTGCGATGTTCACAGTTCACCGCCTTTGCCAGAATCCGGGCACAGGTCGTCTTTCCCGTTCCACGGGAACCGGTAAAAAGATAGGCGTGTGCTGTCCGTTCTTCCCGAATCTGATTTCGCAGTGCCGTGGTAATATGCGGTTGTGAAATCACGTCATCAAAGCAGCGAGGTCGCCACTTTCGATACAAAGCCTGGTACAAAAGCACACCCCCATTCGCAAAAAATTCCGGAACATAGGTGTGCAGGTTGACTGCGGCACACAAAACAATCCGCTTAATGCTGCTCGGTTCCCCGCCTGACATGGTTCACGGTGCTTTGTTGCACAGGACCCGCACACCTATATTCCGGAATCCGTTCCTGATGCCATTGCATCAGATTGTTTCTATTATACCACAGGTAAAAGAAAATTGCAAGTGTTTTTTTTAATTTTTATCCCCTCCCTTTCGAAAACCATTCTCCACAGGGAGAGAGACCACAAGAGAAATTCCAATAGAAATCCAGAGGGCGTTTCCGGAAAGTGCTGTGGTGTGGAACACGCTTTGCAAAGCCGGGTGATAGACGCAGCCGATCAACACAAGCACAGAGCCCAGAACAGACAGCAAAAGCCACGGATTTTTCCCAAAAAGCACAGGAAAGCCACGACGTGTTTCCGTTCTGCAAACGAAAACATAGAAAAGTTGCGACAAAATCAACGTACAAAGGGCTGCGGTTCGGGCAGTTTGCAAAGGGTTTCCAAGGCGAAGCAAAATCGTAAACGCCATCAGCGTCCCAAGTCCGATAAAAATTCCCCGAAACAAAATCCGCAGCAGCAAGCCGTCGGAGAAAAAACTCTCTCCCGGTGTCCGTGGTGGGCGGTGCATTACTGTCCCCTCCGGCGGTTCTAAGCCAAGTGCCACTGCCGGCAGTCCATCGGTGACAAGATTGACAAGCAATAGCTGAGTCGGCAACAGCACCGAGGGCATTCCCAGAAGAATTCCCAGAAACATCGTCAGCACCTCGCCGATATTGCAGGAAAGCAGATAGCGTACAAATTTGCGGATATTGCTATAAACAGCGCGTCCCTGTTTTACGGCTTCTGTCAGCGTTGCAAAATTGTCATCCGTAAGTACCACATCTGCCGCCTGTCGTGCTACATCTGTGCCGGTCTTTCCCATGGCAACTCCAACATCTGCCGCACGGATTGCCGGGGCATCGTTGACCCCATCCCCGGTCATTGCAACAATCTCACCCCGGCGCTGATATGCTTGTACCAGACGAAGCTTATGGGCAGGGCAGACTCTGGCAAAGACGCCATACTCCGGCAGGCAGCGATCCAGTTGTGCATCGGTAAGCAAGTCTAGCTGTGCCCCGGTCATAACCGCATTTCCACGACGGATTCCGGCTTGTTTGGCAATGGCGACAGCAGTCCCCGGATGGTCTCCGGTGATCATCACTGTGCGGATTCCTGCCCGGCGACAACTGCGGATCGCAGAAACGGCAGCCTTTCTGGGAGGATCCAGCATTCCGGCAAAGCCAAGAAAAACGTTGCCCCGGTCTGTTTCTTTTGAAAATCCAAGCACACGAAGTCCTCGCTCTGACATTTCCTGTGCTACCTTTTGCAATGCAGTTTTGTCCCCCGGAGACAAGGGCAGAAATTCCCCGTGGCAATTCTGCAAGGTACAACCGGGCAGCAGCACATCCCACGCTCCTTTTCGATAAATACACGTGGTTTTTCCGCAACGCACCGTCACTGCCATTTGTTTGGTTTCGCTGTCAAAAGGGTCTGTGTGCAGGAGGGGAAAGTGCTCTCGCAGTGTTTTAACAGAAAGCCCAGCCTTTTCCCCGGCGACAAGAAGTGCCACCTCTGTAGGGTCGCCCTGTCCGGTGTGTTCTGCGGTGCTGCAAAGGATTCCACAAGTGAGAAGTTCCCGGCAATGCTTCTGGGACAAAAGCGTTGTGGAGATCATTTGTTCAAATGGATACCGTTCCCCGGCAGAATAAAGTTCTGTAACCGTCATGCGATTTTCTGTAATCGTTCCGGTTTTGTCGGAGCAAATCACCCCGGTACAGCCAAGGGTTTCCACGCTGTGCAAGCGATTGACAAGTGCCCCAAGCTTCATCATCCGTCTTACAGCAAGGGCAAGGGCGATGGTCACAGTGGCAGGCAATCCCTCTGGAATTGCGGCAATGGCAATGGTGATTCCTGTCATCAGCATTTCAAAAATCGGCGCACCACGAAGTACTCCGGCGAGGAACACCAAAACGCAGACCACAAGGCAAAGGGCTGTCACCCATTTCCCAAGCTGTCCCAAGCGTTTCTGCAAAGGGGTCTGTTCCGGGGAGGCAGACTCCAGAAGTGCCGAAATCTGTCCCATCTGGGTCTGAAGTCCGGTGGCAAGTACCTGTACTTCTGCCCTACCACGAAGCACCCCTGTCCCGGCATAGAGGACATCCGATTGATGGAGGCTATTCTCCTCCGCAAGGGCTGTGCCACGACATTTCTCCACCGGTTCGGATTCCCCGGTAAGCACGGATTCATTTACGGTAAGAGGATCTGTGGAAACCATGGTGCAATCTGCCGGCACGCTATCTCCGGCTTCTAAACGGAGAAGATCCCCGGGGACAAGTTCTGTTGCGGAGATTGTCTGCCAAGTTCCATCCCGACACACAAAAGCAGTCGGGGCAGTCAGATTGCGGAGGGATTCCAAGGTCTTTTCCGTGCGGAACTCCTGAACAAAGCCAAGGATTGCGTTAAGAAGGACAATCAGGCACATGGTCACCCCGTCCGCCAACTCTCCCAGCAATACGGAAATCCCGGAAGCGACAAGGAGAATAAGCACCATGTAATCTTTAAATTGGGTAAAAAACAACCGTACCGGATGGAGTCCATTTTCCCGGGCAAGTCGATTTTCCCCATAGGTTGCAAGACGACGTTTTGCCTCTTTTGTAGTCAGTCCCGACATATGTGTACACCTCCTGTTACAGAGTATGCACTGCAAGAGGTAGGTATACCGGAGCACGGAAATCAATTTTTAGAGTTTGTTGTTAAATTCGTTGAAAATGTTCCACCGGAACATTTTCAAGGCTTTGGTTTTCTGATACATAGAGAAAAGGAGAGCGGTCTTGTTCGCTCTCCCTCGAAAAGCTGTCGCTTTTCTCACCCTTACCTCCGCGCGCTTAAGGCTTAGCGCAGAGTGTTTCGCTGTCT
>CAYXKI010000099.1:0-5948 GCA_964465095.1 uncultured Ruminococcus sp. | reverse complement strand
GGTTGTGAGATCCGGTGTCACACCATAATATGCCTGTGCACCACCTAAGGACAAGCGAAATCCAGTAATTACCTCATCAAAAATTAAAAGTGCACCATACTGTGTCGTAATCTCTCGCAAAAAGGAGAGAAAACCATCACAAGGCGGTACAACGCCCATGTTTGCAGCACAAGGTTCTACAACAACACAGGCAATTTCTTTTCCCTGCTGTCGGAACAATTGTTCTACACTATCCGGATCATTGTATCGTGCCAAGAGTGTGTTGTCTGTATATCCCTTTGGCACACCGGAACTATCGGGAATGGCATTTGTCAGAAGTCCCGAACCGCCCTTTACCAAAAGTCCATCGGAATGCCCATGATAGCAGCCCTCAAACTTGACAATTTTGTCCCGTCCGGTAAACCCTCTTGCTGCACGTACCGCACTCATTACAGCTTCTGTGCCGGAATTCACCAATCGCAACATTTCCATAGAGGGCATATGCTTCTGGATTTTTTCTGCAAGAGCAATTTCTCCTTTATGACACGCACCAAAGGTCAAACCCTTTTCACAGCTTGCAGTCACAGCAGACAAAACTGCCTCGTTTCCATGTCCCAAGAGATTGGGTCCCCAGGAACAGACATAATCCAGATAGGCATTTCCATCTACATCATAAATATGACTTCCCTTTGCATGATCAATAAACAGGGGCGTTCTTCCAACGCTTTGAAATGCACGCACCGGACTGTTTACGCCCCCCGGCATAAATTGTCTGGCTCTCTCGTATAACTTTTCAGATTCTGTTGTTATCATGCCAATTCCTCCAACCAATGTGCTGCATCCAGTGCGTGATAGGTAATAATGATATCTGCACCGGCACGTTTCATTGCAGTAAGATTTTCCAACACAATCCGCTTTTCATCAATCCAACCTTTTTCTGCTGCCGCTTTTACCATAGCATATTCGCCACTGACATTATACACCGCAAGAGGGAGAGAAAATTGTTCTCTTGCTGCACGAAGCACATCCAGATAGGCAAGTCCCGGTTTTACCATAACCATATCAGCGCCCTCTTCGATATCATCTGCAATTTCTCGCAGTGCTTCTCTGCCATTGGCATAATCCATCTGATAGGTCTTTCGATCCCCAAAACTAGGGGCAGACTCCGCAGCATCCCGGAACGGTGCATAATATCCGGAGGCAAACTTTGCACTATAAGAAAGAATCGGAATCTCCAAAAAGCCTGCCTGATCCAATGCAGCACGAATTGCACCGACTCTACCATCCATCATGTCGGAAGGTGCAATAATATCAGCCCCAGCTTCTGCCAGACTTACTGCCATTTTACATAGCAGTGGCAAGGTTTCATCATTTAAGATTTTCCCCTCGCACACAACACCGCAATGTCCATGGGAAGTGTACTCACAAAGACAGACATCCACAATGACCAGAAGTGTGGGGTAATTTTCTTTCAGATAGCGCACCGCAGTTTGCATCACCCCATCCGGCTGATACGCAGAAGTTGCAAGAGGGTCTTTCTCTGCCGGAATTCCAAAAAGAAGCACACCGGAAATGCCGCTTTGCTGCACCTGTTTCATCAGTGTGTCCAACCGATCCAGAGAATATTGATATACCCCGGGCATAGACTCAACCGGCGACATGATATTTTCCCCTTCTGCCACAAAAATCGGATAAATCAGATCTTTTCGCTGCACCTGTGTTTCCCGTACCAGTCGCCGCATCGACTCGCTGGTACGTAATCTACGAAACCGTCTCATTCTGCTTTTTCCTCCAATATTGTTTCAATCAAACCATCTGCGGTCTGCACCTCAGACACAAGGGCAGAAAAAACGCCATGCTTTTCCAAGGCATCTGCTGTAACTGCCCCGATACACACAATTTTCGTATCCGGAGAAATCGTATATTTTTTCTGAAAAAAAGCATCCACACCGGAAGCACTGGCAAAAGTGAGAAAATCTGTTGCAATTTCCTGTGGTTGTGCCTTTTCTGTTCCTGCGGTACTTTCCACATCATAGGTCTTAATTTCCCGGTAAGCAATTCCTCGGTTAGCAAGACGCTCTGTCAACACCGGCGTTGCCTTTTCTGCACGAAGAATCAAAACTTGTTCTTCCGCTCCAACGCAGTCGATCAATGCTTCTGCCAAAGATTCAGAAGTGTATTGCTCTGGCACAAGCGCCGGTTCGATTCCATACTGTCGCAAGCGTTCTCCTGTTCCTGCACCAATCACAGCAAACCGAATTTGTCCAAAACTGCGGATGTCCAGATGCAATTTCCGAAGCCACTGCCAGAGAATCTCTACGCCATTGATACTTGTAAGTACAAGCCACTGATACTGTGCAATTTTCTGCAATTCCTGTTCCAGTATGGGATTTTCTTCATAAGGATGCACTTCCAAAGGAAAAGCTGTATGCACCTGTGCACCAAGTGCTGTTAATTTTGACGTGAGTTTTTCAGTAAGTCCCTTTGTTCCTGTGACAGTAACGGTTGTCTGTTCCAAAGGAAGATGCATCGTAGGAGAAAGTTCCATTCCGGCAGTTGCGCCAACAATCAGGATTCCGGGGGCAGGCATTTCTGCGTTTTTCGCTTGTGATGCGATTTGTGACAAACTTGCAAGCACCTTTTTCTGCTGCATGGATGCACCATTGGAAACAACTGCCGCAGGGGTAGAGGGATCTTTTCCTGCACGCATTAAACCATCACAGATTTCCTGCAAATGTCCAAGCCCCATCAGAAATACAAGGGTTCCCTCCAGCGCCGCATATTGCGCAAGGGTATCCGGAAGAATCTGATCTGCGGTATGCCCGGTAATTACGTGAAAGCTACGACTCACCTTACGATGAGTAACAGGAATTCCTGCAAGTTCCGGCACAGCAATGGAAGAGGAAATACCCGGGACAATTGCATAGGGGATCTCTGCCTCTTGCAATGCCAGAATTTCTTCTCCCCCTCTCCCGAAAACAAAAGGATCGCCGCCTTTCAGCCGTACAACACGCTTCCCTTGTCTTGCTTTTTCAATGAGAATTTCTTGGATTCTCTCTTGGGTTTCACTATGCTTTCCGGCACGTTTTCCCACGCAAATCCGTTCTGCGGTTCTTGGTGCAAAATCCAGAAGCCGCGGATCAATTAAACTGTCATAGACAAGAGTGTCGCACTGTTCCAGATATGCCTTTCCTCGAAGGGTAATCAGATCATATGCGCCACAACCTGCACCCACCAGTACTACCGTTCCTGTTTTCCTCATAGCTTTGCCACCAACTCCTCTGCCAAACGAATTCCCTGATTTTTGTCACCCTGACCTGTGACAAAACGGACACTGTCCTTTGTAACAGTAAGGGTCATGTGCTCTCCCTCTATCTTGGCATATGCCCCAGCCGGCATCGTACAATCTGCACCCAGACAAGACAGCACCTGCCGCTCTGCCGCAAAAGAAAGTCCTGTTTCCGGATCGTGAATTCCCTGCAAAAGCGAGACAAATTCCGGGTCATTGCGAGATTCAACGGCAATAATCCCCTGACAAGCCGCCGGCAGAAATTCCTCCGGTTGAAATTTCTCATAGAAAAGATCCTGCTGTGTATCCAATTGCAGCCGTTCCAATCCTGCGGCTGCCAACACAATTGCATCATATTGCCCTACTCGGAGTTTTTCCAATCTGGTATCTACGTTTCCCCGGATGTCCAGAAATTGTGCCTGGGAATATTGCCGTTTTAGTTGTCTTTGTCGTCGCAAACTGCCTGTACCCACTGTCCACTTTTCTGCCTTATCTCCAAGAGATTCCCCTCTGCAAGTTACCAACACATCCCTTGGATCTCCACGTTCCAGTACCGCAGCAATCGTAAGCCCTGCACCAAGTTCCACCGGCAGATCCTTTCCACTATGTACTGCCAGATCAATTTTCCCTTGCTGCAACGCCTGTTCAATCTCTGAAACAAAAACACCTTTTCCGCCCATATGCGACAATGGCTGGGTCAGAATGCGATCTCCTTTTGTCGTAATCGGAACAAGTTCCAATTGCAACGCCGGATAAACCTGTTGCAATTTTTCCAATACAAGTCGGGTCTGTGCCATAGCAAGCGCACTTTTTCTGGTGCCGATTTTTATTGCTTTCAATGAGAAAATTCCTCCAGTATCCGATCAATTTCTTCTGCATCAGGCATTGTAGCTGCTGACAGACAACGTGCCAGAATGGTTTCTGCGGCATTCTTCCGGGCTTTTTCTGTCCCAATCCGTGCCAGGATTTTCGGTCGACAGGATTGCATTACCGCACCAATCTCTGCTTTTTCTGCCAGAAGCTTTTCGATCTCCTCCCGAAGATACCGGGCAAAAATCGGGCTTGTTCCGGAAGTAGAAATTCCCACCGTAACCGCGCCCTGTTGTGCCAGTGCCGGAAATAAAAAGCCGCAATTTTCTTTCTCATCCACCGTATTTACCAGAATGCCACGTTCCTGACAGTACCGGAAAATCTCATGATTCAAAGCACGATCCTCCGTAGCACTGATCACAAGCTGCATTCCCTCCAGATCTGTAAATTGAAAGGCACGTTCCAACCGTGTCACCTGTGTAAATTGTTGGAATTCCGGGCAAAACTGCTTTGCGATAACAGTAAGTTTCGGAGAAAACGCCAATAATTTTTCTGCTTTACGAAGTGCAACTTTTCCTCCGCCCACAATCAAGCAAGGCTTTCCTGTCAAATCCAGAAAACATGGGAAATATGCCACTTTTATCGCTCTCCTATCTTTTTCAGGACATCTAAAACTGCGCTGAACTGTTCTGCGGTTAAATCCGATTTCAACTGATACAGCAACCATTCCGGTTCTTTCTCTGCAAGAAGATCTTTTACCCTTTGCAATTGTGGCAAAAAACGATGGTATGCAATCTCTTTCTCCAAACTTTCCAGTTCTTTTGCGATCAATTCCTTTGCTGCTGCAACGCTGTCCTGTTTTAATGCATTGTTGGCTTTGGCAAGCATCTCAAAGTCATCCAGATCCATTCTTGTGATCCCGGGAAGAGAAGTGGTATTCTTCTCAATATCCGGTGGAACAGCCAGATCCAGGAGCAGTCTCTTTTTGGGGTGCACAAGCACTTGTCGCAATTCCTGTGCAGTCACGGTATAATGGGGACTTGTTGTGGCACTGATAATACAATCTGCCTCGTCCATCCATCCATACCGTTCTCCATAATCCACGACTTTCACAGAACCGTCCAGAGAAATCAGACCATCCTGATTGTGTTGTCGCCGTGTTACAATCACCCGGACATTTTTATGGGACAACAGATTTTTCACCACAGTAAGCCCGATTTTCCCTGTTGCACCAATTACCAGTACCTGAACCGAATCCCCCATTTTTGCAGCTTCATTGGCAGCAAGAGTCGCAACGGAAATACTTGTTCTGGAAAGTGCTGTTTCCGTCTTAATTTTTTTGGCGCAGCTAAGGGCAGCCTGAAAACGCTGATTCAGTTCATAATGTACCGTCCCCTGGGCTTGTGCCAATAAGAAAGCAGACCTTGTCTGCCCCAGAATCTCATCTTCCCCGATCACCATAGAATCCATGCCACTTGCCACATAAAACAAATGCCTTACTGCACTAAAATCCCGGAATTGCAACAGCCAGAGGGAAAGGGTTTCCTCCTCCATGTCACTATACAGAGAAAGCTGCTGTCGGACAAATGTCCAACTTTCCTCAGTGCCGCAAAAATATACCTCGGTTCGATTACAAGTACACAAAAGCACACATTCCCGGATACAGGACGCACCTCGAAGCGTATTTAAAATTTTAAGCTGTGTTTCCTTAGAAAATGCAAGTTTTTCCCGGATTGCCAAAGCCGCTTGCTTATAGCTTACGCTAATGCAAAACATCTCTGATTTGCCCCCATTCCGACAATATCAAATCATATTGGCGACACCGCACAAAGAACATCTGGCGATTTTGCACGTCATCTGCTTGCATATT
>CAYXKI010000098.1:0-5983 GCA_964465095.1 uncultured Ruminococcus sp. | reverse complement strand
CCCTTTGCCTTTTCCCTTGCCTGTGCCGCCAAGTTCTTTCATCACTTTTTTCATCTGTTCGAACTGTTTCAACAGACGATTGACCTCTTCTACCTTTGTTCCGCTTCCGGCAGCAATTCGCCGCTTTCGGGAGGGATTGATCAAAGAGGGCTTTTCCCGTTCGGCAGGTGTCATCGAAGTGATCATTGCCTCAATCCGAAGGAATTGTCGCTCATCCACGTCCACATCCTTCAGTTTCTCCCCCACACCGGGAAGCATATTCATAATAGAACGGATCGAACCCATTTTCTGAATCTGGCGAAGCTGTTCCAACAGATCGTTCATATCAAACTTGTTTTCCCCAAGCTTTTTCGCCAGCTTTTCTGCGTCCTTTTCCGAAACCGTACTCTCTGCCTTTTCAATCAGTGTCAGCATATCTCCCATTCCAAGAATACGAGATGCCATACGCTGAGGATGGAACTGTTCGAAATCGTCCAGTTTCTCCCCCATGCCCACATATTTGATCGGCTTTCCGGTAACAGCCAGAACAGAAAGTGCCGCACCACCTCTGGTGTCAGAGTCCAGCTTAGACATCAGCACGCTGTCGATCCCAAGTGCTTCGTCAAATGCCTGTGCAACATTCACTGCATCCTGACCGTTCATTGCATCCACAACCAGCATAATTTCACTGGGATGTGCCAGATCTTTCAGATCTTTCAGTTCATCCATCAATTCTGTGTCAATATGCAACCGTCCGGCAGTATCGAGAATTACCACGTCGTTTCCGTGATCTTTTGCAAAACGCAGTGCTTCCTTGACGATAATCCGGGGGTCAATCTGTCCCATTTCAAAGACCTTTACCCCGGCACGTTCTCCCACAACCTGAAGCTGATTGATTGCTGCCGGACGATAAATATCGCAGGCAACCAGGAGGGGATAATGTCCCTCTTTCTTCAACAGCTTTGCAAGCTTTGCGGAATGGGTGGTTTTACCGGAACCTTGCAGACCACACATCATAATCACGCAAGGTGGCTTTGAGGGGAACTGAATCCGGGCGTTTTCATTGCCCATGAGATTGCACAGCTCTTCATTTACAATTTTGATGACCTGCTGTGCCGGCGTAAGACTAGAGAGAACTTCTTCTCCCACTGCTCTCTGGGAAACCTTTGCCACAAAGTCTTTGACAACCTTATAGCTGACATCTGCCTCCAGAAGTGCCATTCGCACCTCTCGCATTGCTTCCTTTACGTCGCTCTCTGTCAGTTTTCCTCGTGACTTCAGCTTTTTGAATACCTGATTCAATTTTCCGGAAAGTCCTTCAAAAGCCATTTCTCCGCCCCCCTTAAAGCTGTTTCAATCCAAGCTGTATCTGTTCCATTGCACGATTGCAATGGGCTTGTATCGTTTCATCTGCTGCATTTGCTGCTGCGATTGCAGTAAGGCTCTCGGCGATTGCTGCGAAATTTTCTCGCAACGTTCCAAGGCGTGCTGCGAACTGGAGCTTTTCCTCCATTTCCAGAAGAATCTGTTCCCCACGCTTTACGCCGTCTCGCACCCCCTGTCGGGTGATGCCAAGCACCTGGGCAATCTCGCTCAGGGACAAATCCTCGCCATAGTAAAGTTCCATCAGCTTTGCCTGATGAGGGGTAAGAAACTCCCCATAGCAATCCAACAGCAGCGCAAACCGCAAATCCTTTGCCATGTCCCGGACTCCCTTCTGCGTCTCTCTCGCAGATTGCCTGTAAAAGCACACTGCTTTACAAGTATACCCGATTTTTTCGCCCTTGTCAAGTGTTTTTCTTCGTGAAATTGCACAAATTTTATCCTCCACTTTTTCCGCTAAATAAATAGATTTGCTTATTTTTCACATTTTATCCTTATTCCTCTTGACAGTTCCCTTTTTTTCGAGTATAATAAGGGAAGTTCCATAAAAAAGAAACTGTAGATTCATGGCTTTCCCAGAATTTTGTATTTTTGTATTCCGGGTATGTTTCTACATAAGGTAAGGCGACACCATATAGAAAACGCTTTCTATAGTGTCACCGCAAAGCAATCGGAATCGAAAGTGGGGGGGTACTCTCCAGTTCCGGTTCTCCAGAGAAAGGATGAGATACGATGACATTTGAAGAAATGTTTGCACAGGCAAAAACCGCACTGGAAAAAGCGGATGCATCTGCTGTTACGGAGCACATTGCGGTTCAGGTAAACGTAACCGGCGAGGGTGCCGGCATTTTCTACACAGAACTTACAGAGGGCAAACTCGTTGCAGAGCCTTATGACTATATTGACAACGACGCTGTTCTCTTCACAGACGGCAAGTCACTGCTGGACAATCTGAAATCCGGCGACGCTTCTGCACATCAGCTTGCAGGCAACGAGGAGAAGATTGCACTGTTCCGTCAGGTTCTGACAACCATTCCGGTTGCAAAGGCAGCAGCAAAGCCTGCAACCAAGGCAACCACCACAAAGGCTGCACCGGCAAAGAAAGCTGACACAAAGACCGCTGCTGCAAAGCCTGCTGCAACTCCTGCAAAGAGTGCCGCAAAAGCACCGGCAGCAAAATCCGCTGCACCGGCAAAGAAAGCAACCACAACTCGTGGTGCAAAGAGAAAGTAAGAACAAGTTCTAAATCCATTCTATCCAATATCTATAGAAAAAGCAGACATATGGGCGATGAGAGTCCTATGTCTGCTTTTTTTGGTATTCCCTAATATTTATAAATTACTCTAATAAGCCCACCGATTTGGACGCATATTTCCACAAAATCTGGTACGCATCCTCTGTGGTCAGATAGCCATTTTCATCAAGATCTCCGGCTGCCACTTGGGTTCTGGTCAGAGTGGAGAATCCTCCTACAGATTCCGTTGCATAACAGACCAGTGTCAGATAGGCATCTTCTGTGGTAATCGTCCCATCCTGATTCACATCTCCAGGGGTAACCGTACAATTGGCATAATACAACGTGGGATATTCCAGCAAGCCCTCTTTCTCCAGCCCTGCCAGAAGATTGGCAGCAGCGTTATCCACCTCTGTCTGGCTTGCAGTTTCCGGAAGAGCGATTGCCACATCAAAGGCAGTCCGGTAAAGGCTACAAGAAGTGGCTGTGGGGGTGCTATAAGAGAGTGCTTTCTCCAACTGATCCCAGTTCACTGTAGTGTCGCTTTCTGTCACGACTGCCTTGATTGCCACATTGCCAAGCTGTGCATAGGGCTGGTTTCCTTGGCGATTGGTATAGCTTTTCAGTTCCACCACATCTACCCAGTCTCCGTCGCTGCTTCCCAGATAGCTTTGCCCAGAGGAAATCATGGAACGCCGTACCAATCCGCTTGCATCCTCGTGACTGGATTCCATAGGGAGATAGGCGTTTATTGTTCGTTTCTTGTCCTCAAAAAGTTGCAACACCACAGAAAATTTCTGTCCCTGTTCCAAAGGCACCGGCGTACTCAGAGAAATGGACTTATAGCCACCATATTTCACTGTGCCGGAACTGGTGCTACAAAGCGTGCCATCTGTAGGCGTTTCTGCATCCTCAGACAGAAGATAAACCGAGACGTTATAATAGGTCGTCAGGGAATTGTGCCCGGTTAAAGGGAACATCACAGTGTCCAGTGTGCCATCTGATTCTGCGGTAAAGACATTGGCAGCAGAAGAAAACAGAACTCCTGCGTAAGAAACACTGCCATCGTATTGATAAAGGGTGGTGTTTTCCTCGTTTTCTGCCATATGGAAAGAGGCAAATTCGCAGAGAGAAGCCTCTTCATAAGACATCCAGAAATATCCTGCATAGGTGTCGTCGTCTCCCCAGCTATTTCGCACAAGCCATGCCCCATCAGAAGAGGGCTGATTTCCCGGTTGGAAATTGGTTTTGGAATAATTGTCATCCCACCCGACAATCAGCACCGCATGGTCTGCGCTGTCCTCGGTACGAGTGGATTGGAAATAAGCAGAAGACGTACCATTGTCGTAATATTTCCCTTTAGAATAGTAATTTGTCACAACTGCGCCGCTTTCCATCAGCCACGTCTTGACAATCTTTTCATAGCCCTCCTCTGCCTCCCAGAGAATATCGGAACTTGTCATTTTGTAGTAAGAATTATACCGCTGATATTCAGAATAGTCCTCGTCCCAGTCTGCAATGGGGGCATATTGTTCCAATTGTGTTCCCATTCCGGCAGCCAATGCATAGCTTGCAATTGCCACATTGCCACCATCTGCCCCACGGTTTTCCATAGAAACGCTGTCACCGCTTGCAAAATCTCCGGCAATTTTGTGGTCGGTATAAGGATAGGTTGCCAATGCAGCCTCGGAAAAGTTCAGTTCCCCTTTTTCATCCAACCAGTCTGTATTGACGGTGAGATTCTGAAGCAGCACATTGGATTCACAAGCCCCCAAAGAGGCAAACGCCCAGCAAAGTCCTGTACTCCCCTGATCTTTTACAGAGGTAACATAGGAAATGCCATTTACATCCAAAAGGCTATAGCTATCGGGAAATTTCGTGGCGGTACGCAGTGCAATTTCGTCGTCAACGGTATCCGCTTCTATGGTAGTTGCCATTGTTCCGGCAGGCACAAGAAGTCCGTCGTTATTCTGCCAGGTTTCCTCGACCACAGTACCCTCTTCTGCAAGCTGTGTCACCGTTGCAGCAAACGCCGCCCCTTGTCCACACACCGCCCAGGACAGGCAGCAAATTGCCCCAAAGGCTGCTGCAATTCGATAGATTGTATCCAATTTCATCTGTAAAACTCCATCTACCTCTCTAGGGCAACACCCGCATCGACAGACATTCGGGAAATTATATTGCTTACATCGATTAACGAAACACTATCTAAATCAATATGTTCTATTCCTTTTATAGTTTCAATTTCCATAATCAGATACCTCATTTATTCAAATTCTACAAATACCTTCACGCTCTGCACACTATTAGGTTTTCCATTTACTCCATATGCTGTTAAGGCTTCTACAAGAACGTCATGCAGTTCCCGATTTGAAATATTTAATCCTTCTGCAATCGTACAATCTATTATTATCCATTTCTTAATCAAATTCACGCCATATTCACTAAGCAAGATTTTCTCCTTTTCTTTTTCAAAATAGTCCGTAGTAAGTGTTAGAGCAACTAAATGCGCATTGTCCATCTGTTTATAAATAAGCGCAAAAGTTTCTTTATAATATTCATCGCGATCGGCGACGCCACAATTTATTAAAACAATATTTTTTTCCTGATCAATCGTCCATTTGCTTGGTTTTAAATATTTCTTTGATATTTTATAGCGTGGATCTCTAATACCGGCATCTTCAATTATTCTTTTTTCCTCATCAGTTAAGTATGCATTTACAAACGCCATAATAAAGCCTCCAATGTACTAATTTGATTGTACATATATTTTTTCGAATGAAATATCAACCACTTGCGATTCTACCCATGTAATAATATTTTTAGAGTTCATTATTTCACCTCATCATAATAGCTTGGAGCAACCATATCGGTAATGAGTAAACTATTTTTATTTTCATATGGCACACCTTTTATGAAATCAATAGAATGGTAAACTTTCAAGGCTTCTTTTATCAATCCAATCATTTCATCCTGCTGTTGCATAAATCTTTTTGGTGCACGAATACCAATAATTTTATATAAACTTCTCATATGTCTGGGATTATCTTCAAGCGGTTTTCTTTCAACAGAAACCTCTATAAAAATAACAATTTTTTCTCCTTGCCAGATAAGATCATATTGTTCAGGATGTTCAAGGGCACCTCCACTTACAGAAGTAAAATAAATTTTGCGTTTACGGTCTACTGCCCAATTTGTATATAATTTTAATCCACTAATCATATTGTGATTATAATCATACATTTGAAACGATTGATATAATTCTTTATCAGTCTCTGATACTAACTCTTTTACAAACGCCATAATAAAACCTTCAATGTACTAATTTAATTGTACATATATTTTTTAAAATTATTTTTATACAACCAATTAAACCACCCTCTCCAT
>CAYXKI010000097.1:0-6014 GCA_964465095.1 uncultured Ruminococcus sp. | reverse complement strand
GTTCGCTTCTATGCTCCCACACATCTTTTTAGATGGATGGGAGGTGGTATTATGATGGATCATTACATTACGTTCTCAGAACTGATGCAGTACACTTCGGTACTCGTCAACGTTTTGACACTTATGGTTATGGTTTTTTTCAATAACAACCACAAAAAGTAACCGCCCCCTTGGTCTGGCAGGATCACATAGGAAGCGGTTATTTTAACGCATTTCAATTGTGGGAGCTAGAACCGTCTAACGGTTTTGCCCTTTCACTACATAAAGTATAGCACACCTTGTGGGGTTTGTCAAGTGGATTTCCCACGCATTTTTCACAAGGTGTGCTATTTTTTCTACATATTTTTACTGATAAATCGTTTGCTTGGCTGTATTCACGATAATATCTGCACTCAATTCCAGACCAAGCGCACCGCTATTCAAACAGAGATCATAATTGGACTTATCATACCAATTTCCACCAGTGTTGATACTATAAAAAGTCTCACGACGCTTGTCGGTTTTCCGAAGCATTGCCTCCACACGCTTTGCATCCACATGATATTCGTTGACTGCACGTTCCGAACGAGACTTAATGTCCGAGTAAATAAACACATTAAACAGCTTTTGCATATCCCGTAGAATATAGCTTGCGCAACGCCCTACAATGACACAATCACTTTTCTCTGCCAACTCCCGGATAATATTTGTCTCGATAATATACACCTTATCCGACAAAGGCAGATTTTCTTCAATGGTGCGTGTCGGGCTGGATGTCAGCATTAAAGTGTATAAAAAGCTTTTAGGCGCAGCCTCCTCTGCGGTTTCCAGATATTCCATGGAAACATTGCAACGTTCTGATGCCATTTTCAAAATTTCTCGGTTATAACACGGAATCCCCAGGCGCTGTGCAACAAGTTCTCCGACCTCTCTACCGCCGCTTGCATATTCTCGTTCAATTGTAATAATTCGATGACTCATGTAAAATTGCCTCCATTCTTCGGGTAACATTGCAACGCATCCGCCGTCAGTCGCCCTTTTCTTATCTACTATTATAACATACTTAACGAAATTTTGCACGCTTTGTGCGGATTTTTTTTCGTTTTGAGAAAAATTCTACATTTCGCACATCTCGCAAGATGTTACTTTGTGTATTATGCACATATTTCAAGCGATAAAAAGTACAACATTCGGCATTATAGAAAACAGCTTACTTTACTGCATTCTGAATTGCCTGTACAATTTCCGGATAGTACCAAGTACAATTTTCCCGATCCAGCAAGGCAAATCCGTCTGCTTTTTCGCCATTGTCCCAGATAAAGCACTTAATCCCCTGTTTTTTTGCTGCACTAATATAATATCCATACCAAGTAGCCCTTGCAGAAGTGTTTTCATTTTTGTTTACCGCGCCGCATTCATCAATAATAACCGGAATGCCCTTGCTGATAAACGTATCCGACAGATACTGGAATGTTTCATCCAGTTCCGCTTTATCCGCATCTGTTCCCCAATCTGCGTCACTGTCCTCATTGCCACAGAATTTCCACGGCGCATAAATGTGCAGAGAAACGATCACATGACTGTCATTTGGAACAACAAGACCACTTACTGCGTTTTTCTCAACAGACTGCGCATAAGTAGTAACAATCACCGTACGATCTGTATTCATTCCACCAGAAGCACGAACCGTATCCACAAATGCCTGGAATAGCTGATTGATCACAGTATAAGATTCCTGCGTACCGCCTGTCCACTCTTCCGCAGAGCCAACTACTCTCGGTTCATTCATGCCCTCGAAAATCAGTCGGTGATCATAGTCCTGAAACTGGCTGCAAATTTGTCCCCAGATTTTTGTCAACGTTGCCTGGTCGCTTTCCAGTTTCTCACTGGTAGGCGTAAGCCAGAGATAATCATCGTGATGCACATTCAAAATCACATAAAGTCCCAGATCATATGCATAATCCACCACTTCTTTTACTCGTGCCATCCAGTCTGCATCAATCGTTCCATCTTCTGACATATGTTCTCCCCAGGTAACCGGAATCCGCACTGCATTAAACCCTGCATCTTGCACTGCCTGAAACATTGCTTTTGTAGTTTTTGGATTTCCCCAGCCGATTTCTGTATCACTGGTAGTTGTATTATAGCTGTCCAAGGTGTTTCCAAGATTCCAACCAACGCTGATGTTTTCCACGATTTCCGCAGAACTCATGGCATTCACTTCTTCAGAAGTAGGAACTGCACCTGCAACAGAAGATACCGTCCCGGAAGTATTGCTTGCTGTAGTAGTGGTCGTTGTCCCAGTACTGTTGCTATAACGGACGCTGACACTATTTAAAGTAATGCTTGCCTGATCACTCCACCAGAACCCAAGCATCAACTTGCCATCCGGAGTAATACTCTCTTTCACATCATCCGGCACGATCCAGGTAAGAGAAAGACTGGAAGCATCAGTAAACAGACAAACATTTTTCGTCTGATACCATCCCTTATCCGTAGCGCAAGCTGCATCTTCTGCAACTGACACTCCAAATGCACCGGTAAACTTTCCAAGAGAACCATTTCCGCTGATATCAAAAGTTACCGTCTGCAAAGTATCTTCGCTTCCGATAAGATCAGACAGCGAAATTTCCGCTGTTTTGGCAGCTTCATCATTATAATTCAGCGTCGTGCCCGGCGTAATGGTATTGGTACCATCCACCGGCACTTCTTTTGTCCGAGTATAGGTGCAGACAATACTAGAAAGTTTTACTTCCTCTACATTACTCCACCAATGTCCGAAAAGCACCTCTCCCTCCGGGTCAATATAGGACTGGATCTCTGTAGGCACGTTCCAAGTAAATTCTGCATAGCTGCTATTCAGGGATTCCTCGAAATCCGTTGCCTGATACCATCCCATGTCTGTTGCACTGGCGCAGTCTCCTGTAACAGATACTCCATATCCACCTTTATAAGTTCCCAGATTAGACGAACCATCTCCGGCATAAACAATAAAAGTAAAGGATTGTACCACATCTCCCTCTTCTATAAAATTGCTGAGTTTCGCCTTGTAATTGTTACTGTCCTCACTGTTCCGATTCAGCATCGCATTAATATCGCTGAGTTCTGTACCAAGTGTCGTAGAAACTGTTTCTGTCGGGCTGATATGCACTGTGGTTGTAACAGTCGTTTCCTCAGAAACAGCCGTTGTTGTTTCCTCTGTTTGTGTCGTTTCTGCCGTCTGTGTATCCGAGGCAGTCTCTTTTCCACAACCAGTAAGTCCAGTCAGTGCCATCATCCCTGCACAAAGCAGTGCAAGAATCCGATTGGAATGCTTCATATCTTCTTTTCCTTTCCTCTTGTTTATGGCAACACCGCACAAAAGAATCTCTCTGTGCGGTGTTGCTGTCCTGATTTTCTCTATTTTCAGATAATAGGTTTTAGGCTACTTTCAGATAATAGCCTTTAGTCTACCTTAACAATCTCGCCCATGAGATCCCGTGGTGCGCTGATTGCATTGGACTCATCGGTGTCAATGTGCATTGCAGTAGCATAACTTGCGGAAACACGACAGACAACATCCCCAAGGATTGCCTTTCTGCCCTCGGTGTCAACCTTTACCCAAACGGTTTCCTTGTCCTTTACGCCGAACTTTTCTGCATCCTCCGGTGTAAAGTGAATGTGACGCTTTGCAACAATTACGCCCTCAGACAGTTCCAGTTCGCCGGCAGGTCCTACGATCTTACATGCGCCAGAACCGGCTACATCACCGGATTCCCGGATCGGTGCAGCGATACCGATAGAACGTGCATCTGTTGCAGAAAGTTCTACCTGTGTTGCACTGCGGAAAGGTCCCAGAATCGAAACGTTAGGCAGTTCCTTTTTCGGGCCTACGATTGTTACACGCTCTTCACAGGAAAACTGTCCCGGCTGTGACAATGCTTTTTTTACTGTCAATTCCTTACCTGCGCCAAACAGCACAGCAAAATCCTCTGCTGTTACATGTACGTGTCTTGCGGATGTCTCCACTAAAAATTTCTCGGACATACTCTATTCCTCCTAGATTTCCGGCAACACAAAACCCATGTTGCCATTCAATACGCAACAACAATGTGTTGCGAAAAGTTGCCATACTTATTGTACTACTTTTTCTCGGTTTCGTCAAGGGTTTTACGCAGCAAATTCGTCCATCAGCATCAATGCAAACTCAAATACAATTGCCACCAAAAGCCAAGGAGAAGTCAGCGCTGTACGACTGCGTACTGCTTGCTTTTGTGTCGGATAGGGCAAAGGCTGTTTCCGTTCGGTCACGAACCAGAAAATCACACCTGTCAGTGCAATCCCATAGTACAAAATCGCCAAGAAACTCAATAGTGCCGTTCCGAAAACACCTGTCCCCACTTCTTCTGTCAGACTGAGAAGCATACTGAATGTATTGATAGAACCATGTACCAGAATTGAGGGAAGCAGAGAGTTGTGTCTTGTATCAATCTTTCCAAGATAAATTCCCACCATAACCCCAAGCACGCACTGGGTCAGATTGCCATGCATCAGTCCAAACAAAAGGGCACTGATGAGAATTCCGAACCGGATGCTGACTTTTGACAGTGTTTTCATCAAGAAACCACGATAAAGCAGTTCTTCTGTCACCGGTGCAAGAATACAAGTATACAAAAATGTCACCAAAATGGACTTCCCATTCTGAAAATAAGAAAAGTCCACATCTACCATTTCGCTGCCGTTCTGTTCTACGATCCAATTGACAACGGACATGAGAATCCCGGCAATACAACTGATTCCCATACCAATGGATATGTACCGAAAGGCTTTTCCCACCGTAAAATCAGAAGTCTGGAAAAGAGAGTCCATCGTAATCCGTTGGCTGCGGCAACCAATCCCGGCAACCAGTACATTGAGTGTTGTGAAAACAAGGGTATTCAATGCGATAAACATTGTAGAATTTTCGAAATAGGTCACTGCCTCTCCGCCGTTAAAATATTCCGAAAGAGAACAGCCCATCAGTGCCAAGAGAATCAGCATCAACACAGTAAACAAAATCTGAGAAAGCAGACATCCGGCAAATGCCCCAAGTCCTGCGGCGTTCATTGCTTTTCGAATGCCACGGCGTTCCTCACGTTCCGGAAACAGTGGAATCTGAAATCCCGGCAAGAGAATCTGTGGCAATGTTCTCCGATAATCGGTGCGATATTCCCGATTTTCCAAGGGATTGTCAAAGGGATTCTGGGGATCTATCAAGTTTGTATTCTGTGAGGGAACAGGTTGCCTTTGTTCCTGGTAAAAGCCGTCGTTCATATTATGGTACCTCCAATATGCGAGTCTGTATACTATTATATCTGTATACCATTATAATAGTATACGTGGGGATGTCTCCCACACGAGATGCATCCTTTTTTATTGTACCACATTTTTCGCCCTACGTAAACAGCTTTTTTCAAATTTTGCAAAAGATGCAGAAATGTCCCCTTTTCTTTTTCACGCTTTCCTATGGACAAACCACAAAAAATATGTTATACTAAATACAACAAACGATCTCAGAGTCAAATCGACTCGCAGAAAGGAGAAAAAGCTACCCATGCAGCATGAAAAATCCTGCGGTGCAATTGTTTACCGCAAATCTCATGGGAATATTGAGATTTTACTCATCAAGCATGTCAACAGCGGTCACTGGTCTTTTCCAAAAGGGCATATGGAAGACGGCGAGACGGAAATCGAAACTGCTGTCCGTGAAATTCAGGAAGAAACCGCAATTCAGGTACTTATTGACCCCACATTCCGGGAAACGGTCACCTATTACCCCAAAAGAGACACCCAAAAAACCGTCGTCTATTTTATCGCAAAAGCCAGAAATTATGACTTCATTCCACAGGAAGAAGAAATTGCAGAAATCCGCTGGGTCGACATTGGCTATGCCACCGCTATTCTCACTTATGAAAATGACAAAAACATTGTCAGCAAAGCAAAAGCCGCAATCAAACAAAGTTAAGGCAACACCGCACAAAGATTGTGCGTCAGATGCGCCGTCAGATTTTTTGTCA
>CAYXKI010000096.1:3059-6045 GCA_964465095.1 uncultured Ruminococcus sp. | reverse complement strand
CCGCAACTTCATAAATATGTGCCATAACCCAGTAATTTTCCGATGTGATCTTTGCAGCACAGCAAATGTGCTTCTTTGGAATCAACAGATAGTGCACCGGTGCAATGGGGTTGCTATCCTGAAATACATATACCGTATCATCCTCATAGATTTTTGTGCTGGGGATCTCCCCGGCAGCAATTTTACAAAACAGACAATCTTCCATGGATTTAGCCCTCCTTAATAAATTCAGAAGCGATGCCCTCCAGTGCTAAGAGTGCTTCGTCAACCATATAGGTTTTTCCGATTCCTGCCATTGCGCTATCCGGCTTTCCGCCACCCTTGCCGCCTGTTACCGCAGCAACACGCTGTACAATCTTTCCGGCATGTGCGCCCTTGTCTCTGGCAGCCTTTGAACAAGCGCAGACAAGATTGCCCTTTTCGCCGCTAACGCTTGCCAGAACCGCAATCACCGGATCGTTCATGTCCTTAATGCTGTCACCCATCTTCCGCAGTACCTGGGCAGTAGAACCGCTCAGCATTGCAGAAACCACCTTGACCCCGGAAATTTCCCTTGCATTGTCGAAAATAGCAGCCATCTGTGCATCGGAAATCTTCTGATTCAAAGACTCGATCTGACGATCCTTTTCCTTATTTTCTGCAACCAATGCAGCACAATGGGCAGCAAGATCAGTGGTATTGCTTAGTTTCATGGCTCTTGCAGCTTCTGCCATGGTGTTCTCATAGGAAGCCAGAAGTTCCAATACTCCTGTTCCGGTCACTGCCTCAATACGACGCACCCCGGAGGCAACAGAACTCTCGGACAAAATCCGGAAAAGTCCCAGATTTGCGGTATTTTCCACGTGCGTACCACCGCAGAATTCAACAGAGTAATCTGCAACACTGACAACACGTACAATGTCGCCATATTTTTCCCCGAAGAGTGCCATTGCACCGATTTTTCTTGCTTCTGCAATGGGGAGTTCCTGGGTTACCACAGGAATTGCCGCAAGGATCTTCTCATTAACAAGCGCTTCAACCTGTTTGATTTCTTCCTGTGTCATTGCCGTAAAATGAGAGAAGTCAAAACGGCATCTGGAATCCGATACCAACTGTCCTGCCTGATGCACATGATCCCCAAGTACAGTACGCAGTGCTGCCTGAAGCAGATGTGCCGCAGTGTGGTTACGCATGGTTCTTGCACGCTTTTCCGAATCAATCTGTGCAGAAACCGTATCACCAATCCGCAATTCCCCTTCTGCAACAACGCCAAGATGGAGGAAATGTCCATTTTCTGTCTTGCTGGTGGTTTCTACCTGGAACGTGCTCTCCGGTGTAGAAATTGTACCGGAATCGCCAATCTGTCCACCGCTCTCTGCATAGAACGGTGTCTTGTCCAGAACAACAACAGCAGATTCGCCCTCTGCAACCACGTCTACAGGCTGACTGTCACGATAAAGTGCAATTACCTTTGCATCAGACTCTGCATTGCTGCGATAGCCGGTAAAGGTTGTTGCTGCGGTTTCCAACTGAATGCCGCCATCTGCCCAGGAAGAGCCTGCCTTATTCTGATAATCTGCACGGGCTCTGGTACGCTGTTCGTTGACAAGTTCTGCAAATTTCTCCCGATCTACACCATAGCCCTGTTCTGCGGCAATTTCTTCTGTCAGATCAATGGGGAAACCATAGGTATCGCTAAGCTTAAAGGCATCTTCGCCGGAAACGGTCTTTCCATTTTCTTTTTGCAACGTTTCCAGAATACCCGTCAGAAGATCAAAGCCCTTATCAATTGTCTTGGCAAATGTTTTTTCTTCTTCCTCTACGATCTTACGGATATAAGCTTTCTTTTCTTCCAATTCCGGATAAGCCACGGCATTTTCCTGAATTACCGTCTCTACCACTTCGTACAGGAACGGCTTTTCAATCCCGATCAGTCTGCCATATCTTGCAGCACGACGGAGCAGTCTGCGGAGAACATAGCCTCTGCCGGCATTAGAGGGCATAACGCCATCCCCGATCATAAAGGTTGTGCTACGGATATGGTCGGTGATAACACGAAGTGCAACGTCTGTCTTATCGTCGGTTTTATAAGTTACACCGGCAATTTTGCATACATGCTTCATGATGTTCTGTACCGTGTCAACCTCGAAAAGGTTGTCTACCCCTTGCATAACGCAAGCCAGACGCTCCAGACCCATACCGGTATCAATGTTTTTATGTTCCATTTCTGCATAGTGACCGTTGCCATCGCTGTCAAACTGGCTGAATACCAAGTTCCAGACCTCTACATAGCGGTCACAATCGCAGCCAACCTTACAATCCGGCTTTCCGCAGCCCTTTTCCGGACCACGATCAAAATAAATTTCGGAACAAGGACCACAAGGACCGGAACCATGTTCCCAGAAATTATCCTCTCTTCCAAGACGCACCATATGCTCCGGAGAGACACCGATTTTCTGTGTCCACATATCATATGCTTCATCATCATTTTCAAACACGGAAACATAAAGCTTGTCTGCCGGCATTTCCAGAACACCGGTGAAGAACTCCCATGCCCAGGTGATTGCCTCAATTTTAAAGTAATCGCCGAAAGAGAAATTTCCAAGCATCTCAAAATAGGTACCATGTCTTGCGGTCTGTCCTACTCGCTCAATATCCGGTGTACGGATACACTTCTGACAGGTCGTCACACGGGTATTGGGGGGAACAGCCTGACCCAGGAAATATTTCTTCAGCGGTGCCATACCGGAATTGATCAGAAGCAAACTCTTATCTCCCTGGGGAATCAAAGATGCGCTTGCCATTCTGGTGTGTCCTTTGCTTTCAAAAAAGGACAGATATTTTTCTCTTAACTCATTTACGCCTTGCCACTTCATGCAATAAAACTCCTTTTGCTTTTACTAAGGCGACACCGCACAAAGAACATCTGGCGATTTTGTACGGTGTTGCCCTAAAAATAAAGACCTCCGCCACCACAATGGGACGAAGGTCTTCGTGTTACCACCCA
>CAYXKI010000096.1:0-2959 GCA_964465095.1 uncultured Ruminococcus sp. | reverse complement strand
AAAAATAAAGACCTCCGCCACCACAATGGGACGAAGGTCTTCGTGTTACCACCCAAATTCGGAATCTTTACCATACAGCATAAAGACTCCCTCGATGCACTTTAACGCAGTGCCTACGTTCTGATTTCTCAAAACGGCTCACGGGGAGCACCTGCATGTCACTGTCAACGTTTTCACCTACCACGTCTTCTCTGCACAGCAACAAAAACAGTTATTCCGATCTTCGCCGAAAACCATATTCACACGGCAATACAACGCAGCACTGCCGCACATCAATTTTAGTATACCAGATTTTCTGGAAATTGTCAAGGCTACACCATACAAAATCATCAGATGTTCTTTGTGCGGTGTTGCCTCAAGCGTTCTCCCGATTTCTACGTTCCATCAATGCCTTGATCTTTTCATTGGAATCAATTACGCTACCAATGGAAACATCGTGATTCAGTGCAGCAACAAAATAAGAGATGTACTTGGAGCAATCCACTTCGTGGAACCACTCTCTGGAAAGCAGTTCCTGGGTGCGATAAGTCAGGTTTGTGCTGAAAACAGAATCAATGTATCCGTCCTCATATGCCTTATCAAACTTTTCCAGACCATTGACAAACAGCCCATAAGTTGCATAGCAGAACACTCTCCGTGCTTTCCGTTCTTTCAGCGCATAGGCAATGTCCAGCATGGATTCTCCGGAGGAAATAATATCATCGGCAATAAAGACATCTTTCCCCTCTACAGAGTTCCCCAGATATTCGTGGGCAACAATGGGGTTTCTACCGCTGATAATCTTGGAATAATCCCGGCGCTTATAGAACATACCCATCTGTACACCCAGCATAGATGCATAGTACATGTTCCGGTTCAATGCACCCTCATCCGGACTGATCACCATGAACTCATCGGGAGTTGTTTTCAGATGCGGCACTTTTTCAAACATTGTTTTCAGTACCTGATAAGATGGCATCATGTTGTCAAATCCCATAAGCGGAATTGCATTGTGTACTCTTGGGTCGTGTGCGTCGACTGTCAGAATATTGGAAACACCCATCTGTCCCAATTCCTGCAATGCGCAGGCACAGTCCAAGGACTCCCGGTAATTTCTCCGGTGCTGTCTGCCACCATAGAGAATCGGCATAATCACATTGATACGATGTGCCTTACCACTTGCTGCCTGGATAATCCGCTTCAGATCCTGATAGTGATCGTCCGGAGACATCGCATTCATCTGATCAAACATCTGATACTTGATATTGTAATTTCCCACATCTACAATGATAAACAAATCCTTGCCACGGATTGTAGACTTGATCAAGCCCTTGCCATCGCCAGAGGAAAACCGTGGGCACTCACATTCAATCAGGAATGTGTCCACATCATAGCCACCCTTGTGCGCCCAGTCAACCAAGTAACTGTTGATCTTGTCACCCAGTTCTTTTGCGCCGTCCATTGCAATCAGTCCCAGCGGTGCTACGCTGTTTCCATGGTTGAACAAAATGTCTGATGCTGATACCATAATTCAAATACCTCTTTCTGTTTTTCGACAAAATCGCAGGAGTCGCCCTTATTCTTATCCCTTGCAGAATTTGTCAATATAGTGTTCAATGTCTGCGGCAATAATTTCCTTTGCTGCATACACGTCCTCTACTTCGTCCACCGCAGTGGTCTTGTGTTCCAGTTCCTTGTACACCTGGAAGAAATGGACAATCTCCTCGAAAATGTGACGAGGGAGGTCGTCAATGTTATGATAGCTGTTATAGGTAGGGTCATTGAACGGAATCGCTACAATCTTATCGTCACGCTGTCCATTGTCAATCATGTGAATAACACCAATGGGATAGCAGCGAATCAATGTCATAGGGTGGATGGTCTGAGAACAGATGACCAGAACATCCAGCGGATCCCCATCATCCGCATAGGTTCTCGGAAGAAATCCATAATTTGCCGGATAGTGGGTGGAGGTGTACAGAATACGATCCATCTCCAGAATTCCTGTTTCCTTGTTCAATTCGTATTTTACCTTGCTATTCTTTGGAATTTCAATTACTGCAACAAAGTCGTCCACAGTAATCCGCTTGGGATTAATATCATGCCAAATGTTCATATTTCTCAATCCTTTCCGTCTCAACGTACAAGTACACACTTGTCTCTACCTTTTAAGTATACCATTTTCTACGATTTTGTCAATATGGTTCTCGCCGTTTTTTTTGGCAATTTGTGTTTTTCGCCATTTTTACCGAAAGCAAGCGAAAAAATGCAATGGGATTTTGCAGAAAAGACATTGCCAAAAAAGGAAAAATATGATATAATGAAAAAGCTATGAAGAAAAGATGCAACACAAAGTTACATCATTCGACTTTGTTCCCCACATCTGAAAGGAGTCCTCTCATGAAAACAAAAAGCAACCTTTCCAAACGAATTCTCTACATCCTGCTTCCCTATGTGCTTCCCCTTTGCCTGATTGCCCTTGGAATTGTCCTACTAATCAACGAAGCCCTATTGAATCAGATTTTCTTGGCGTTCGGGATTCTGGTGGCACTGATTGGTCTGATCGAAATTGTTGTATACGCCTCCAGACGAAAATATGAAGTGCAACAAAAGTTTCTCGTTACCGGCATTATCCTTCTGATTCTTGGTGCGATTCTGATGATTGTGCCCTTTACCATCAATACCTTAATTCCGGTACTCATCGGCGTTTGTATTCTGGGCAGTGGTATTTCCGGGATTGCCAATACGTTAAGCTTTCGTAGTGAGAACAGCAGCATTCTGATTCCGATTCTCTTCGCCCTGACAAACTGTCTCCTTGGTATTTTCATTCTGATTTACGTCCTCTTTGTCAATCAAAATGCAGGATGGAATGTGATCGGGATCTTTATGATTATCAGCGGTGCACTGCGAATCATCAATGAAATTGCCGCAAGAACTGCCGCTCCAAAGGTAAGCAAAGTGGTAGAAGTGGAAACAGATT
>CAYXKI010000095.1:0-6156 GCA_964465095.1 uncultured Ruminococcus sp. | reverse complement strand
CTAACAACAAGGGGTATTCTAAAAACTTGTGAGAAAAGAGTAAAAATCCATGAAAAGAAAAACACTTGCGCTGCTGGCAGCAGCTTCGATTACTTGCACCTGGTGTCTGGGACTTCCCGTTTTTGCGGAGGACGATGATACGCTTTATGAGGAAGAAGATTCCGATACAGAGGCAACCGAAACCTATACCAGCGGAGCATACACCTATACCATCAAGGACGACGAAACCGCAGAAATTACGGCGTATTCCGGAGAGGATACAGACCTTGTGATTCCGTCACAACTGGACGGACTGGATGTGACAGAACTCGGTGGCGGTGCTTTTGCCAACAAGACCATGTCCTCTGTCACCATTCCGGCAACCCTGGAAACCCTCAACGACTCCTGTTTCTATGGCTGTGGTTCTCTGGCAGAAATCACCGTAGAAGAGGGAAATACGGCATTTATGGTGGAGGACGGGGTTCTGTTCTCCGCAGATGGGTTATATTTGTACCTCTATCCCCAGGCACTGACGGCTTCTTCCTATACCGTGCCTGATGGTGTCTTGGAAATCTGGTCGTCTGCCTTTGCACAGACCCAGCTAACGGAAATCAGCTTCCCCACTACCCTGCTTTATATTGACGACTGGGCATTTTGCTGGGCACAGCTTACGACACTGGAACTTCCCTCTACCCTGACGGAAATCGGGCAGTATGCCTTTGCTTATTGCACCAGAATCACAGAAGTAGACTTCCCGGACAAGTTGGAACTGATTGAAGCAGCAGCCTTTGCCGGCGATACCAACCTGACAGAGGTTTCCTTTGGAACAAGTCTGACCGACATTCAGATGGCTTCCTTTGCAGGAACAGGGCTGAAAGAAGTTACCATTCCGGAAAATGTCACCTCCATCGGATTCTGTGCCTTTGGCTATGAAGAGGATATGGAAACCGTTGTGGATGGGTTTGTGGTTCATGGCGTTTCCGGTTCCCAGGCGGAGACCTATTGCACAGACAGCGATGATGACAACGATTATGCAAACAACTTCACGTTCAGCCCCATTACTGAGGATTCTGTAGATGTGGCAACCGAAACCACGGTACAGGTAAACACAAAGAAAGACGGCTTTTTCAAGCAATATGGAAAATGGATTCTCATGGGAATTGGTGCACTGGTTCTGCTGATTGGCGGCATTGCCCTGATTTTCAGTGGAAAAGGAAAAAAATCCTCCAAGGAAGACGCAAAAGCATCTGACACCAAAACAGAGGACGAGAAATGAGCATCGGGAAACGGATTTTCAGCCTGTGTCTGGCAGCATGGACGCTGACCACCGTCCTTCCCTTTTCTGCCATGGCAACGGATACGGAAGACGAGGACAGTAGGATTGTCATTGACACCTCTGACGACGAGGTCTATGATATCTATACTTATAAAGTGGTAGAGGATACCATTACCATTACCTCTTGTGACACGGCAGCAACTGTTGCGGAAATCCCCACAGAGATTGACGGCATTCCGGTGACGACAATCGGGGACGCTGCTTTTATGAATTGTGGCTTTCTGACAAACCTCACCGTTCCGGAGGGAATCACCTCCATCGGAGAGAGTGCTTTTTCCGAATGTTCGATGCTTTGTACTATCACCTTGCCGGAAAGTCTTACCACCCTTGGGAAAGGTGCTTTCGAGTCCTGTACGATGCTAAGCCTTGTGGAACTCCCGGACTCTCTGACGGAATTACCGGATGCCCTTTTCTATAATTGCAGCTATCTCCCGGAACTTACCCTGCCCGATCACCTTGAGAAAATCGGCAAGGAAACCTTTTATAGCTGTACTATTTTGGAGACAATCACCCTCCCGGAAACTCTGACAGAAATCGGCGATTATGCCTTTCAGAATTGTCAGGCACTGACAAGTGTCACCCTTCCGGCAACTTGCGAAAGCCTTGGGGATTATGTCTTTGACGGCTGTCAGGCACTGTTGGAGATTGACGTTGCACCGGAAAATCCGGCGTATACTTCCATAGATGGTGTGCTTTTTACCGAAGACGGAGAAACCCTTTTGCGTTTCCCTCAAAATAGCCCGGTAACAAGCTATACTGTCCCGGAAAGCTGTACTACCCTTGCGGACTGGAGTTTTATCGGTTCTACCCTTTTGGAACAGATTGATCTGGGGCAGGTCACAGAAATCGGCGAGGACTGCTTTTACTATTGCACCAGTTTACAATCGATAGAAGTTCCGGAGGGGGTCACCACCTTGCCCGGTGCTGTGTTTGGCTATTGTCTGGCAATGGAGACGGCGACACTACCCTCTACCTTAGAGGAAATTGGGGATCACTGCTTTTATTCCTGTGCAAGTCTTGCAGAGATCAATATCCCGGATGGGGTAACAAGTCTTGGGGATGGAAGCTTTTACAATTGTGTGGCACTGCTGGAACTTCGACTTCCGGCAAGTATCACCGAAATCGGGGAACAGGCACTGGGCTATTATACACCGTCCACTGCCACAGACAGCAGCAAGGCAGAACGCATTGCCCTGTTGCAAGTTCACAACGACGGAAGCGCTGCGGTTTCTTCCTATCTCTTCCGTTGGAAATTAAAGGCATATCTTGGTTGGATCATTGCCGGCGCAATTCTTCTTGTGATCGCTGCATTTGTTCTTCTTCTGGTGTGGATTCACCGGAAAAACAACCGGATTCGTCCTACGAGCAGAACAGCAAGTAGTGCGAACGCCTCAAAAAAACGCCCGAAATCAGAAAGGAAACGATCATGAGAAAGAATTCCACCCCCAAGTTCAAACGCCTGTTTTCCGCCATCGCTGCGGCAGTTTTATCTGTTGGTGTCCTCTCCGCCAGTGGCATGGTATTTGCAGAGACCGACAGTGACAGCAACACCTTTGACGACGGTATCCTGACCTATACCATTCTCAGTAACACAGAAGTTTCTGTCACAAGCTGTGGCACTTCTGCCACCCATGTCAGCATTATGCCGGAAATTGACGGCTATAATGTCGTATCCATCGGAGAAGAAGCCTTTGCCAATTGCGAATCGTTGCAAGGACTTTCCATTCCCTCTACGGTAACAGAAATCGGTTCTGCTGCCTTTTACGGCTGTACCAGCCTGGAATCCCTGACCATTCCGGACAGCGTTACGGAAATCGAGGACGGCACATTTTTTAACTGTTCTGCCCTGACAGAATTAAACCTTGGAAACGCCGTCACAAGCATCGGCAGCATGGCATTTGGCTATTGCACTTCCTTGGAAACCATCACCTTACCGGACACCCTGGAATCTGTAGGGGATCAGCTTTTCTATTACTGTTCCTCCCTGGATCATGTAGAAATCCCCTCCAGTCTGACGGAACTTGGGGCATATACTTTTTATGGCTGTCTTTCTATGACGGAGTTTACCATTCCGGCAACCTTAGAGGACTTTGGGGCAATGTCTTTTGTTGCCTGTCCAAGTCTGGAAACCATTACGGTAGAAGAGGGCAACGCCAATTTCATGGTCAAGGACAATGTGCTCTATGATACCGCAGGAGAACTCCTCTATCTCTATCCGGCAGGACGGACAGATACCAGCTTTACCGTTCCGGAGGACGTGCTTGTGATTTATGCCGGTTCGTTCTTTGCGGCAGGAAATCTGGAGTCCATAACCCTTAAAGACGGCTTACAGTACATCGGAGAGATGGCATTTGACTTTTGCAGTGGCTTAACAAGCCTTACCATTCCGGAGTCTGTGACAACCATTTGCAGCACTGCTTTTTCCGACTGTACCGCATTGACAGAAGTCAATTTTGTCGGAGCAGAGGACGAGGACGCAACCGGAAAAGACCTGACCATTGAAAGCTATGCCTTTTTCTGCTGTGACAATCTGAAAGAAGTCACCTTGCCAAAACGTGTTACAAGCATTGGCGACTATGCCTTTGGTTGCACCATTCCCGACGACGATGATACAAGCGATTCCATTGTCACAGTGGATTCTGATTCCGATTCCACCGACAGCTTTTCTGTCAAGCCCATTGACGGCTTTCTGCTGATTGGCTATACCGGGGTGGCTTCGGATTATGTCAAGAACTGTCAGGCAGATTTGTCCTTTAAGGCACTGAATTTCGACTGGTCTGCTCTGGTGTTCTGGGTTGTCCTTGTTGCTGTGATTCTGGTGATTCTGGTGATTGCAATCCGGGTCATCCGCAAGTGCATGATGACAAAGGAAGAAAAAGCTGCCCTGAAAGCAGCCGAGGAGATCCACAATGTTCCCCTGAATCAGCGTGACGGGGTCGCAGAGGACGACATGGTCTATAACGACGGCTATCGAAGCATTATTGACGACGACGAGGACGACGAACCACAGGCTGTTGCAAGCTATGAGGAAACCCTGACCCACGGCATGACCCACTCTTATGGGCATTCCGAGACAACGCAGGAAACAGAGGAGCAGGAGAAATAAGAACTTGTTCTAAATATTTCTGAATGGGAAGAACTATCTCCGAATGGGAAGAGGATGATTGAATGGAAAATTATGTAATTGCCATTACAAAACAGTTCGGAACCTTTGGCAGTGCCATTGGGGAAACCGTTGCAAAAACCCTTGGGATTCCGGTTTACGATCGGGCAAGTCTGGAAAAAGAGGCAGCAAGTCTGGATGACACGCTGACAAGCCTTGTGGACTTCAGCGAACACGGCGTAAAGGACTATTACAAAATGGCATATCCCCTTGGGGTTGGCAGCAGCCTGAAACAAGATCGGATGTTTGAATTGCAAAGCAAGCTTGTCCTTGGACACGCAGAGAGAGAAAGCTGTGTCATTATCGGTCGTTGTGCAGATTATCTGCTTCGGGAGCGAGAAAATGTCATCCGCTGTTATATCTTTGCCCCCTATCAGGCAAGAATCCGGGGGAGCATACAGATTCTCGGAAGCACCGCAGAACCACAGCGAATTATTGAGGAAATCGACAAGGCAAGAGCCAACTATTATCGGACACGAACCGGGTGCGAGGTCAACAACACACGGTATCGGGATCTGTTTCTCAACAGCAACCTCTTAGGGGTAGAGGGAACCGCAGATCTCATTGTCCATGCAGCAAGAAAGAAGTTTCATTTGTCGGACTGTCCGGCAACAGAAAAGGAGTAATCTATGAAAGGGAAAGAAATCGGCAATCGTGTTCTTGCAATGGGATGTGCGGCACTTTGCCTGATGGGAATTTTCAGTGGATGTAGCGTTTCCACCTCCGGCAATGAACCTGCCGCAGAGACCGCAATGGAAGCAGCAGCAGAGATGGGGGTCGGTATCAATCTTGGGAACACCTTTGAGGCATACTGGGAAGATTCTGCCAACGAGACCTCTGGTGCACAGACCATCGGGTCGAATACCCCACAGGATTATGAGACCTGTTGGGGGGCGGTTGTCACCACAAAAGAAGTCATTGACGGCTTTCGGGATGCAGGATTCCAGACGGTACGCATTCCGGTATATTGGGGCAATATGATGGAGGATGATGGCACCTATACCATCAATGAGGACTATTTCCAACGGATTGATGAGGTAGTGGACTGGTGCATTGAGGACGGCTTATACACGGTTATCAATATCCACCACTATGACGAGTTCCTGATCAAGAACCACCCAAAGGAGGAAGTTCTTGCAGCAACAGAGACCCTCTGGACGGAGATTGCAGACCATTATAAGAACTATTCCAACTATCTGGTATTCGAGGGCTTTAACGAAAACCTTGGCTCTCAGCGGGAAGAGGACAGCTATACAGAAGAAGAACTGTATCAGTATGTCAACGAGATGAACCAGACCTTTGTGGATGCAGTGCGTAACACCGGTGGGAAAAACAAGGAGCGTTTCCTGATTGCCTCCGGGTACTGGACAAACATTGACATGACCACAGACGAACAGTTCCAGATGCCCACAGATTCCGCAGAGAACAAGCTGATGGTGTCTGTCCACTATATTGACAATGCGAAATACTGGACGAATCAGATCGGCAATGAGAAATGGGTAGAATACAGCACAGAACAGTGCGAACTTCTGAAAGAGGCGTTTACAGACAAGAACATTCCGGTATTTGTAGGAGAGTGTACCTCTATCTATGACGACGAGCGGATCATTGCAAATGCAAAATATGACAACTCTACTGCTTGTCTGGACAAACTCCTTACCATGGCGGCAATCGACTA
>CAYXKI010000094.1:0-6177 GCA_964465095.1 uncultured Ruminococcus sp. | reverse complement strand
AATCGGCAAAATTTGCCGAAAAGACAGGTACAATATCCTATGAGAACAAGTTCTAGGGAGATCACCTACCTTTTTCTATGTGTACGATAAATATTCAATGAGGTGAACGTAAAATGCTGTTGAAAGAAGAAAAAACAGAAATCATCGAAAACAACCGTACCCACGAAAAGGATACCGGTTCCCCTGAGGTTCAGATTGCAATTCTCACAAAGAGAATCAATGACCTGACAGAACATCTGAAGTCTCACAAGAATGACCATCACTCCAGAAGAGGTCTGCTGAAGATGGTAGGTCACAGAAGAAACCTTCTGAACTATCTGAAGAAGAAGGACGTAAACCGCTATCGTGCAACCATCGAGAAGCTGGGTATCCGTAAGTAATTACGGCGTATGACGTAAGGAAGAAGAAAAGGCAGTACAGGGCTTGTTACAGGACTCTGTCTGCCTTTCTGTATAAGTTCTCAAAAATTGAGAAAAATTAGCAAAAAGAAATGATTTTGCAATGAAGCATTTTGGAAAATGCTTGTGGAAATAGGACGGCAGACCGTAGACAAGGCGAGTTCTGCTGCAACAGGAAGGGAAGGAACGTATCATGTTTGAACACGCACAAAAATTCGAAACAACCTTTGCCGGCAGACCGCTGGTTGTGGAAACCGGGAAAACCTGCGAACTCTCCAATGGCTCTTGCTGGGTACGGTATGGAGATACTGTGGTAATGGCAAATGTCACTGCCAGTGCAAAGCCACGGGATGGTATTGACTTTTTCCCGTTGTCAGTGGACTATGAGGAGCGGATGTATTCTGTAGGAAAAATCCCCGGCTCTTTTACCAAGAGAGAGGGAAAGCCCTCGGAAAAGGCAATTCTGACTTCTCGTATGGTGGACAGACCGATTCGTCCGCTGTTCCCGAAATCCATGCGGAATGATGTCTCTGTTGTGATGACTGTTCTGTCGGTCGATCCGGACTGTGCGCCGGAAATCACCGGTATGATTGCCACTTCTATTGCAATTTCTATTTCCGATATTCCCTGGAATGGACCCATTGCCGGAATCAGCGTTGGTCTTGTAGAGGGAGAAATCGTGTTGAACCCCACCCTGGAACAGCGTCAGCACAATGATTTACAGTTGACCGTTGCCGGGACAAAGGAGAAAATTGTCATGATTGAAGCCGGTGCAAATGAAGTGCCGGAAGATACCATGTTGGAGGCAATTTTAAAGGGACACGAGGAAATCAAGAAAATCGTCGCATTTATTGCAGAGATTCAAGCAAAAATCGGCAAGAAAAAGTTCCAGTTTGAAGCCCACGAGGTAGATCCGGAGTTGTTCGCAAAGATGGATGCAATGGTGCATACCCAGGTAGAAGCAGCACTGGATACCGATGACAAGAACGTCAGAGAAGCAAGACTCCATCCTATTTCCGATGCACTTCACGCAGCTTTTGATGAGGCTTGTGGAGAAGAAACCGGGATGGTGGATGAGTGCCTGTATCTGATTCAGAAGAAAATTGTCCGGAATTGGCTTTATACCGGGAAACGTGTTGACGGAAGAGGCATGGATGACATTCGTCCCCTTGCCGCAGAAGTTGGCGTTGTTCCTCGGGTGCATGGTACCGGTTTGTTTACCAGAGGGCAGACACAGGTGCTTACTGTGGCAACTTTGGGACCGGTCAGCGATAGCCAGAAGCTGGATGGCTTGGATGAGGAAACCTCGAAGCGTTATATGCATCAGTATAATTTCCCGTCCTATTCTGTGGGAGAAACACGTCCTAGCAGAGGTCCGGGAAGAAGAGAAATCGGACATGGTGCGTTGGCAGAACGTGCACTGTTGGCAGTGTTGCCAAGCGTCGAGGAATTCCCCTATGCAATGCGTCTTGTTTCGGAAGTTTTGTCCTCAAACGGTTCGACCTCTCAGGCATCGATTTGTGGTTCTACCTTGGCACTTATGGATGCCGGGGTGCCGATTAAAGCACCGGTTGCCGGAATTTCCTGTGGCTTGATTACCCTGCCGGACAGCGACGAATTCAAGACAATGGTTGATATCCAAGGGCTGGAAGACTTCTATGGCGATATGGACTTTAAGGTTGGCGGTACGAAAAAGGGAATTACTGCCATTCAGGTAGATATCAAAGTAGACGGTCTGACCCCTGCAATTATCAAAGAAGCATTTGAAAAGACCAGAAAAGCAAGATTGTACATTCTGGATGAAGTGATGGCAAAGGCAATTGCACAGCCTCGTCTGGAGGTTGGCGAATATGCACCGAAGATGATGCAGATTCAGATTCCTGTGGACAAGATCCGGGAAGTAATCGGACAGGGTGGCAAGGTAATCCAGAAGATCTCTGCGGATTGTGGCGTAAAGATTGATGTAAACGAAGACGGTCATGTCTTTATCAGCGGCATTTCCAAGGAAGGTTGCCAGAAGGCATATCAGATGATCGAAACCATTGCCATTGACCCGGAGGTTGGCGCAATTTATAAGGGCAAGGTTGTTTCCATTAAGCCCTTTGGTGCGTTTGTAGAGATTGCGCCGGGAAGAGATGGCATGGTGCATATTTCCAAGTTGGACAAAGAGCGTGTAGAACGTGTTGAGGATGTTGTTTCTGTGGGTGATGCAATTATTGTAAAGGTAATGAGCATCAAGGATGGAAAGATCAGTTTGTCCAGACAGGATGCATTGGAAGAATTGGAAGCAAGAAAGAATGCTTCCGGTAAGGAATAAAGTCTAGAAAAATTAACGTGTAGCCGAAATCGGTGTAAATCCAGTTGAGTTGTTTGATTGGATTTGCACCGATTTTTTGTTTGTGCGGTGTTGCCTTATGAAAGGGGTTTTTACAATGTCAGAAAAAGTAGAAATGCGGAACAAAGAGAACAAACTTGGTGCATGGCCAATTCGTTCTCTGCTCCTTAGCATGGGGATGCCCATGGTATTGTCTATGGTGTTGCAAGCAGTGTACAATATTGTCGATACCATTTTTGTCAGCCATATGGAAAATGGCGCGGCTGCGGTCTTGGCGTTGACGGATTCATATTCCATTCAGTTGTTAATTGTGGCAATTGGCGTAGGTACGGGAATCGGGATCAATGCGCTTTTGTCCAAAACACTGGGGGAAAGAGATGGAGAAAAGGCTGCCTCTATTGCCGGAAATGGAATCTTTCTAGGGATTTGCATTTATGTTGTGTTCTTGCTTTTTGGAATTTTTGGTGCCCATGGATTTATTGCAATGCAGGCAGGGGAGAATGCGCTTCGTCTGGAGATGGGGACAAAGTATCTGCGGATTTGTTGTATTGGTTCTGTGGGAAATATCGGCTTTACGGTGTATGAGCGGTTTTTGCAGGGAACAGGGCGAACAAACCTGTCGACCATTGCACAAGTCAGCGGTGCACTATTGAATATCATTCTGGATCCGGTGTTTATTTTTGGCTTGGATCTGGGGGTTGTGGGGGCAGCGTTGGCAACCATTGTGGGGCAGATTGTTTCACTGCTTGTGGCAATGTTCTGTCATTATCGTTGGGACAAAGAGATTCGTAGAGATTGGATGCACATCAAGCCAAATTGGCAATTGATTCGTGGAATCTATACCATTGGAATTCCTGCGGCAGTGATGCAGGGGCTGCTTTCTGTGATGGTGCTTTTGGTAAACCTTGTTTTTGGCACACAGGGAGATCTGGCAGAATCTTTGCAGGCAGCCTATGGAATCTATTACAAAATCCAACAGTTTGCCCTGTTCGCCGCATTTGGACTGAGCAATACATTGATTACCGTTGTGGCATACAATTACGGCATGGGGGATAAGACACGGCTGCGACAGTGTATCCGCTATGGAATTTTTTATACCGTGGGATTGATGGCGATCATCACAATTTTGTTTCAGATTTTTGCAAAGCCAATTTCCGTTCTGTTTCAGGGAGAGAGCGGACAAGAGATACAGGTTCTGTGTCTCCGCACAATGCATATTTGCACATTAGGCTATGTTTTCATGGGAATTACGGTGGCAGTGCAAGGAATTTTACAGGCATATCGCTGCGTTCTGTCTCCGTTGGTTCTGGCAATTCTGCGTCTGGTTGCCTTGCCAATTCCCCTTTGCTTGCTGCTTCTTCACCTTGCAAATCCAACCATGGTTGTCTGGTGGGCGTTTTCCTTGGCTGAGGTGATCACGGCGGTTGCCTCCTTGTTTGCACTTCGATTGGGGAATCGGAAAATCAAACTATAAGCGTATCATAGAGAAAAAACAACACCATAGAAAAGCGTTCCATTTCGGTCTTTTCTATGGTGTTTTCTGTTATAATAACGGACTGAATGTCCGGAGAATTGCTTTCCAAAAGCGACTGTGGCGGTGGCGTTTACAGTCTTGCAACGTAATCCGCTGACTGCGTTCCATGGTGGAAAGGCAATCCAGATAAAGCTGTTTCAAGGCACTGCACTCATAGAGTAGGGCTGCACATTCAAAGTGGAGGTAAAGGCTGCGATAGTCCAGATTGATGGTTCCCACAATGCCGATTTTGTCATCCACCAAAAAACTTTTGGCATGGATAAAGCCGGGGGTGTACTCATAGATGCGGACACCTGCACGAATCAGCTTTTCATAATAGGAACGGGTCAAGGCATAAACTACACGCTTATCCGGAATCCCCGGGGTGACAATCCGCACATCTACGCCACGCTTTGCTGCCAGAGAAAGTGCATTTTGCATTTCATCATCAATTGCAAGATAGGGGGTGAAGATATAGACATACCGTTCCGCCTGGTTTAACAGGTCGATATAGATATCTTGTGCAAAGGTTTCATTTTCAAAAGGGGAGTTGTAATAGGGCTGCACGTACCCATCGCTTGAAAAAGGTGCAGGATGGTAGACATGGGGGCGATATTGCAGGCAGTTGTCCGGTTCCTTGTGAAAAGCGTTCCACAGTTCCAGATGCATCTGGGTAAGACTGTACACTGCCTCTCCATAAAGCCGGATTGCGGTGTCTTTCCAGTGCCCGAATCGCCGGATCTGATTGATATATTCATCTGCCAGATTAAATCCCCCGGTATAGCCGATATAGCCGTCGATTACGGTGATTTTTCGGTGGTTGCGGTTGTTCATTACCGCAGACAAGGCAGGACGAAAGGGGTTGAACGCCAACACTTGAATGCCAGCCTCAGTGAGTTCCTTTCGGAAATGTTTCGGTAGGCAATTGACGCTGCCAATGTCATCATAAACAAAACGTACCGTAACGCCGTGGCTTGCTTTTTCTTTTAAAATGGATTTGATTTTGCCCCACATCACGCCGTCGGAGATGATAAAATATTCCATGAAGATATAGTGCTTTGCCTGAGACAGATCCTCAATGAGTTGTATAAATGCCTGATCTCCGGTGGGAAAATAATCGACTTGGGTGTTTTTGTACATGGGGAAGCCGTTTTGCTCGATATAATATCCGGTTGAGGAAATTCTTGTGGGCAATTCCGGTAAGACGTTGGGGCTTTCTCCTCGTGCACCAATGATATATTTTCCACGGTGAAGTTGTCGTCGCATTCGCCGGGAGGGACGCTTGTCCCCGAAAAAGAGATAGAGAATCGAACCAAGCACAGGAATTGCACCGATAAACAAAAGCCAGAGAATCTTATAAGAGGGATTTCCGTCTTTGTTGATGATATAAAGTTCAATCAAAAAACTTAGCCCAAGAAACCCAAATTCAATCCATGGGGCATATTGTCCAAGGCGTAAAAGCAGAATCAATAGCCATATTAGTTGTACCAGAATTAACAATCCAATAATGACAATCCGACTTGTGAGAATACTGCATATTTTTTTGAAAAACTGCTTCATGTTCTCTCTCCCTTTCTTTTGATTCATTTGTATAGTATTATAACACAAGTTGGAAAAAAATTCAAGTGGGATTGTGGGGTTATTTTATCCGAAGGGCGTGGGGATTCTCATGCTTATTATGGAATATAGATTTTTTAAATTGTTGGAAATGCTTAAATTACAGGGAAGTGGGGGAGTAATTCGTGGACAGTGCTGCTAGGGTTCTAAAATGTTTAAAAAGCTTAAAAAACACAACACGAGGAGGAAAAAGAAAAAGGGGTATTCTGACAGGTTTTCAATGTGGAATTTGTGGAGAAAACAAAAAAGTGGAAAGTAAGGGGCTGGTGGCTGGGAGATTGGGTGCTTACGCATTCAGACGGTATTCTTTCCTC
>CAYXKI010000093.1:0-6239 GCA_964465095.1 uncultured Ruminococcus sp. | reverse complement strand
CGTTCAATGGGAAGTGTAATGGTTACGTTTGTTCCCACTCCAAGTTCGCTTGTAATCTCTAAGCTACCGCCGTGCATGGTGATAATCTCATCTGCCACCGCAAGTCCGATTCCTGAGCCACGTCTGGTATGATTTGCCTTGAAAAACTTTGTCTTGACTCTGGGCAGATCTGCTTTACTGATTCCTACGCCATTATCAGTAATGGTCACCTGAATCGCACCACCAACTTCTTCTGCGCTGATGGTAATGGTACTTCCGGAATTGGAATACTTGATGGCATTGTCAATGACATTGATAAACACCTGGCGAATCCGATTCTTGTCGCCATTGATAAAGGGCAACATCTCCGGTTCCTGATAGATAATGCGGATTTTATCCCGCTTTGCCTTTTCTGTATAAATCAGCACCGCATCTCCAAGTTCTGCAAGGACATCCATGGTGTCGCACTGAAGAGAAAATCGACCGCTTTGCATTCTGGAAAAGTCCAACAGTTCCTCTACCATCTCCGACAGACGTTCTGTTTCGTTGACAATGACATGAACTCCACGCTGCATGGTCTCCTGATCTGCCTGCATACAGAGGGTTTCTGCCCAACCTTTAATGGCAGTCAGAGGGGTACGCAACTCGTGGGAAACCGAGGAGATAAACTCGTTCTTCATGTTCTCCGTATTGGAAAGCTCGTCTGCCATCTGGTTGATAGAAGTACACAAATCGCCGATTTCATCATGGCTCTGGCTATTGATACGAACAGAAAAGTCCCCTTTTGCGAACTTTTTCGTCGTGGCGTTGATCTGTTTAATGGGTGCAACAATAGAACGGATAAAGTAAAGTCCCGTGACGATCAACAAAAGAAAAATCCCAAAGCAGATAAGGACAATTCCGATGACAAAGGTGCGGACGGTTGCCTGAATCTGATCCATAGAGGCAACCACACGAATGGCGTTATACTCTGTATTCATGTCGGAAATGTTCAGGGAAATCGCCATAATGGTTTCCTCTCCCTGTTTCCCGATCCAGTACCCATCTCCCCCGTTCATGACGGACTCATAATCCGGCATTGCCGTTCCGTCCTCTGAGGTAAATCCGGAGGAGGTAAGCACCACTCTCCCATTGGAGTTGATTGCCATCAGTTCCATTTTGTCCTTGTCGGAGAAATTCTCAATGGTGCTGCGCATTTCTGAGGAAAAACTCATATCCGCATCCTGGGCATATCGTCCCAGCACCGCAGAAACAGAACTGACTTTGGTGGTCAGATATTGCTTAGCTGCGCTGTAATAATAATTCTGTACCGCATAGATAAAACCGAACGCCAGTACCAGAAGTACCAGCGTAATCAGCCCCAGGTTATTGAGAATCCAGCGGCTTGTAATGGTTCCACGAACAGCAGTTGTGTTTTTCTGCTGTGGTTTACGCTTGCTTGTCATTCCACTTATAACCATAGCCCCAGATTGTGGTGATATAACACGGCTTTCCGGGGTCGTCTTCAATTTTTACACGGATTCTGCGGATGTTCACATCCACAATTTTATCATCCCCGAAATACCCATCTCCCCAGATGTGATTGAGAATGCTGGCACGATCCAGTGCTGTGTTCTGATTGTTCAGGAAATATTCCATAATCTGATATTCCACCTGGGTCAGGTCAATCAGATTGCCGTTCTTGGTTACGGTACGGCTTTTCAGATTCAGGGTAAAAGGACCGCTTTCGAGAATCGGGGAGGTTTCATCTTTGATAAAACTCATGCAGACCCGACGATAAATTGCGTCCACTCTTGCGGTCAGTTCCGAGGGCGAAAAGGGCTTTGTAATATAATCGTCTGCCCCGAACATCAAACCACTGACCTTGTCCATTTCCTGGGTCTTGGCAGTCAGCATAATAATTCCGATGGTCGAACTCTTTTCTCGCAATTTCTTGCAGACCGTAAAGCCGTCAATTCCCGGCATCATAATATCCAGAAGAACAATATCAAAATTTCCATGTTCTTCTTCAAAGGTACGTAGTGCATCCTCTCCACAATTTACATCACAGACATCATAGCCTGCACGTCGCAAATTGATTACCACAAAATCCCGGATGGCATCTTCATCCTCACAAACCAGTATACGTTTCATGGTATGCTTCCTTTCCTTGAATATTGCGTCCTAAAAATACAACACCCTTGCAAGGGCTTCTTCCCAGGAAATCGACAGGCTGTCCCCGGTTTCTTCTATCCGCAGATAATAGGCTGCTTTTCCTCTGGTGTGCAAAAGCTGATAGCCGTCTGCCTCTCGTTCTGCCTGTTCCTCGCTGTCCTCTGCCACACCATAACGGCAGAGTTCTATGGTTGAATCATCAATTGTTCCGGCATAGCGGTAAAAGACAATATCTCCGGTCAAAGGGTCAGATTTGGCAGTTACCGTGTCATACCATGCTGAGGGCAACAGGAAAATGCAACCGTCGCTAAGGCTGACATAGCTGCGTTCCAGTTCTACCAACGTTCCCTCAGACACCCCAAGCCATCGTGTCAGGCGTACCTGTTCTGAGGCATCGCTACTGTATCCCGGAAAGGGCTCTTGCACCGGAATTTCCACGCTGCCGTCTCCGTCAATATCCATGGACAAATAGCCCACAGAACGGGCAGTATTTGCCACCGTGGTGCTGTCGGTCAGAACAGAGGCAAACACACCCTCCTGATATTGCAGCACCTCTGTTTGCAAGGTGCTTGTTCCCGTTGCACCGTCCAGATAAATCCCGGTGCTGCCGTCCGACAATGTGCCATAGAGAATCTGGCTGTAGTCCGTATAACTGCTGTGCAGTTCCAGCTTGCCGGCTTCCCGGATGTCCGTGTCGGTTTTTTCATAAACCGCAGCAGAAGCGGCGGCAGTGTCTGTGGTTTTACAGAGAATCAGAAGTTCCCGGCTTTCATCGCCGTCCAGATCTGCCACATCAAACATGGTATAAGAAGAGGAGAACTCCTGGGTCAGATCGTCCCCGGTATAGCTATAGCAAGTGACAAGCTTGTCCGACTGATCCACACCGGTATACCCGATAAAAATGCGGTTTTTCGTCTGTCCACCAAGAGCGGACACCACAACACGTTCAATTTCCGAGCCCTCTGCCGGGCTATCGCAGACAGAACGCCAGCCGTCCTCCAACTGATCCAGCACACTCAGACGCAAGCCATTTTCCGCAGCGGTCAGGCTTGTTTTCTTGTAAAACACAAGGGCTTCGTCCTCGCCGTCGCCGTCCAGATCTGCCACAGTAAAGGCAGAGAGGTTTTCTCCGGCTCTTGGGTATTGTAGTGTAATGTCGCTTCCTACTGCGTCCTGCAACGCCAGATAAATCTGCTGCTGCTCTTGGCTCAGGCTTGGGGGCTTCAGAAGAGAGTCCACAGTTCCCACCAGATTACAACCGGTAAAAAGGGAGAGCACACTACAAAGACACAGGGGAATTATTCGGTTCTTTCCCATAACGGCGTGTACTCCTTCACCTTGCCGATTGCCTTATATGCCGGGCGGATAATCCGCTTGCCGGTCATGATTTCTTCCATACGGTGGGCTGCCCAGCCCACCATTCTCGCAGTGGCAAACAGTGGCGTAAACAGTTCATCGGGAATGCCAAGCATCCGATAAACCAGACCGGAGTACATATCCACATTGGCACAGACTGCCTTGTCAATGCCACGGACAGACTGCATCAGTTCCGGCGTAAGCTTTTCTACAATATCCAGAAGTTCGAATTCCCGTTGAATTTCCTTGCCCTCTGCAAGTGCCATTGCTTTCCGCTTTAAGATTACCGCTCTCGGATCGGACAGGGTATAAACAGCGTGTCCCATGCCGTAAATCAATCCGGAACCGTCTCCGGCTTCTTTTTTCAGAAGCTTTGTCAGATAATCTGCCACTTCGCCCTCGTTATCCCAGTGCTTTACATGGGCTTTGATGTCGTCCAGCATCTGGATAACCTTAATGTTTGCACCGCCGTGTCTTGGTCCTTTCAGCGAGTTTACCGCAGAAGTGTATGCTGCAAAAGGATCTGTTCCGGAAGAAGTTGCCACACGACATGCAAAGGTAGAGTTGTTCCCGCCGCCGTGATCTGCGTGAAGTGCCAGAAGGGTATCCAGAAGCTGTGCCTCTTCCTTGGTATAGCTTCTGTCGCTACGAATCAGAGAGAGGATAGACTCTGCGGTATTTTCCTCTGGGCGCAAGGGGTGCATAATGAGGCTTGCGTTATCATATTTATGCCGCTTTGCCTGGTATGCACCATCCATCAGAATGGGCATTTTTGCAATCAGATCCAGAGCAATATGCATCTCATCTTCCAAGGTGGTATTCTCTGTGATGTCCGAATAGGAGTACAGGGAGAGGATACTTCTTGCAAGCTTATTCATGATGTTATTAGAGGGAGACTGCATAATGGAATCCACCAAGAACCCTGCGGGCAATTCCCGGCGGTCTGCCAAGGTTCTTGTCATACGTTCCAGTTCATTTTTTGTAGGCAGATTCCCGAACAGCAGCAGATAGACCACTTCTTCAAAAACATAGCGATCTTCATTCTCTGCATTTTCGATCAAATCATTGATGTCATAGCCACGGTAAATCAACTGACCGGGAATCGGCTGACGCTCTCCCTCGTTGATGACATAACCATGTACGTTACAGATTCTGGTGATTCCGGCAACAACGCCAGAGCCATCTGCATTTCTTAGTCCTCTCTTTACATCAAAGCGCTCATAATACTTTGGTTCTATCTTAGAATATTCAACCAGGTTCTCGCATAAATTCTGAATATCTGTATGCTCAATCCCTGAACTATACTGTAACTGCGGTGTCATAACCTACGCCTCCCCATTTCTGTCCTTTTCTCTATCTAAGGCTTTCTTTCGGATATGAGAACAAGTTCTGAGAACAAGTTCTAACTATATAAATACTATTATACACGATTCCGGGGTGGATGTCAAGAAATTGGGTTTATAAAACAAAAATTTCGTTCTCCCGGTGATAATTACAAAAGGAGTACACTTCATGAAACAATTTCTCTTTCTCTTTACAGGGTTTACCATGACGCTTTTTCTACTGGTTGCCATTCCGGCAAGTCTTTTCCCCGGTATGGCAGAAGAGTCTATTGACCCGGAAGTTCCCTCGGTTGCCACAAGCACGGAAAAGTCCATAGAAGTCGCAGAATCCGTGGAGTTCTGTCAGAGTTATCAGATGCTGGACATCACCAGTGGAAAAGTAGAAACTCTCTCTATCCGGGAATATGTCATCGGTGCGGTCTGTGGGGAGATGCCTGCGACCTTTGAGTCGGAAGCTTTAAAAGCGCAAGCTGTCGCCGTCCACACCTATGCAGAACGGCAACATCTCTTGGAACAGAACAATCCCACCCCGGAACTTTGTGGGGCGGATTTTTCCAACGACAGTTCTCTTTATCAGGCATATTTTACAGAAAATCAGGCACGGCAATATTACGGGGACAATTTTGAAGCCTCTTATGCAAAAATCTGCGAGTCGGTAGACGAGGTATTGCCCTATCTTCTGGAATATGACGGTGCGCCGATTATTGCGGCGTTTTGTTCCATGTCTGCCGGAAAAACAGAATCTGCCGAAAATGTCTGGGGAAGCGAAGTGCCTTACCTGGTTTCTGTAGACAGCATCGCCGACACAGAAGCCCCACGCTATCTGGAAACCGTGACCTTTTCCAAAGAGGAGTTGCAAGCCGCCCTCTCTGCCACATTTTCCGAGGCAGACTGGAGTGGCGACCCTGCAAGTTGGATCACCCTTGACCGGATTTCTGAGGCAGGAACAGTGTTAGAGGCAACAGTAGGCGGAGCACCTACCACAGGACAAACCCTCCGTTCTCTCCTCTCTTTGCGTTCCGGGGCATTTACGGTGACCTATGGAGAAGAGGGCTTTACCTTTACCACAAAGGGCTATGGACACGGCGTGGGAATGAGCCAATATGGAGCAAACGCCATGGCAAAAGAGGGGGCAGACTTTCTGGAGATTTTAGCACACTATTACCCGGAGGCAGTGGTGGTGCGGTGGGAGGAGTAAAAAAGAGGGCTTACTGGAAGCCCTCTTTGTTAATGCACGAAGCAAGTTTACCCAGACAGAAGATTTTTTTGGTGCAGCAATTTTTGTAAAAAAATGCTGCCGAGGTCAAGGGCGAGGAGCCCTTGTCGCTGTCCGCAGACAGCGAAACACCCCTGCGCAATACTCATGCGCACGGAGAAGAGGGTGAGAAAAGCGACAGCTTTTCGAGG
>CAYXKI010000092.1:0-6300 GCA_964465095.1 uncultured Ruminococcus sp. | reverse complement strand
GTATCATATCAATCCCACAATTCGGGCAATTTTTTGGTGGCAGATCAAACCCTGATCCAACGCTTCCATCGGTTATAAATTCACTATGCTTACATTTTGGGCAAACATAGTGTGGGGCAAGGGGATTTACTTCAGAAATTCCTGCCATAGATGCCACAAAAGAAGAACCTACAGATCCACGTGAACCAACCTGATAACCATGATCCACGCTATCCCATACAAGCTTCTGTGCAATAATATACAACACAGAAAATCCGTGTTTGATAATTGAGGACAGTTCCCGATCCAATCGCTTTTGTACAATTTCCGGCATAGGATCTCCATAGATTTCCTTTGCCTTTGTCGTAGTAATCCGAACCAGATCTTCTTCTGCGCCATCAATTGTAGGCGTAAATGTTCCAATTGGGAAAGGGCGGATTTTTTCAATCTGGTCTGCAATGGCATTGGTGTTTTCCACGACAATTTCATACGCTTTTTCTTCTCCAAGATAGGAAAACTCACTGAGCATTTCCTCTGTCGTACGCAGATAAAGAGGAGGCTGATGTCCTGCATCATCATAGCCTTGTCCGGCTTGAAGAATTTCACGATAGATTGCATCCTCCGGATCCATAAAATGCACATCACACGTAGCACAAACCGGAATGTGTAATTCTTCTCCCAGTTTCACAATCCGCCGATTGTAGTCACGCAATTCCTCCATACTGGCTGCCGTTCCATTCCGAAGCATAAAAGCATTATTGGCTGCCGGTTGAATTTCCAGATAATCGTAGAATTTTGCAAGCTTGATCAGTTCGTCTTTGGGCTTTTCCTCAACCATTGCCTGGAACAATTCTCCTGCTTCACAGGCACTTCCGAAAATCAAACCCTCTCGATGTTCCATCAGTACTGATTTTGGTAGCAATGGTTTACGATAAAAGCAACTCACATGTCCATAAGAAATGAGCTTGTATAAATTTTTTAATCCAATATTATTTCGTACCAGAATGATCTGATGATAGGACTTCAATTTTTTTACATCAATGTCCTGCGTCTTTGTATTCAGATCAGACAGCATTGTGGCTTTTTTCGTCTGGATCAGACGATTTACCAATTCTTTATAGATTTTCGCCAACATCTGTGCATCGTCAGATGCCCTATGATGATCGAATTTTCCGAGCTTTAGAGCCTTCGCAACACCATCTAATTTGTGTCGAGAAAGGGATGGCAGCATACATTTACACAGTACCAACGTGTCCAGCGTTGCAAAGGAAAACGTTATATTATGACGTTTGCACACGTTTCGGATAAATGAGGTATCAAACCGTGCGTTATGCGCTGCCAGAACCGGATTCTGCCCACAAAATGCGATGAATTTTTGTACTGCCTCTTCTTCCTTTGGTGCATCCTCCACCATTGCTTCTGTAATCCCAGTCAATTCTGTAATCTTCTCCGGAATTGGCTTTTCCGGATTTACCATGGTATTAAAGGTGTCAACAATCTGCATTCCACGCATCCGCACTGCACCGATTTCGGTTAACCGATCTTGTGATGGACTAAGTCCTGTTGTTTCCACGTCAAAAATAATCAACTCGTCCTGTAGCGTGCGATTTTCCGGCTTATCAATCACAAATTGGCGATTCAGGTCATTTACAACATATGCCTCACAACCAAAAATCACTTTAAAATCCTTGTCTTTAAAACTATCCCAAGTAGACATTGCTTCCGGAAATGCCTGCGCTATTCCATGATCTGTGATGGCAATCGCCGGCATTCCCCATTCATGGGCACGTTTCACCAATTTCTCACAGGGAGTCACTGCATCCATCTGTGACATATTTGTATGGCAATGAAGTTCTACACGCTTTTTCTCTGCCTGATCCTGTTTCTTTTGTCGCTTTACCAGAACGATTGATTCCGGCTTTAGTACATCTTCCCTTGCAAATTCATCATAACTGATTCTTCCATGTACCAGAATTGTACTTCCTTTTTTGATTTCCCCATAGGGCTGTTTTGCAATGAAATCGTTACTATCAAAAATTTTCACCAAAACCGAATAAGTGCCATCTGTAATCTGATAAGTCAAAATTGTGCGTCCACCACGAACTTCTCTGGTATCAAGAGCAAATACATCGCCCATTACGATAACGCGCTGATTCTGCACCTCTACTGCCTCTCGAATTGGCATTGGAATATCACGAATCTGTCTACCTTTGATCAGAACTGCACTTCCGGGCACAACCCCAGGGAGTTCTTCATTTACTGCCACGCTTTGTGCAACAGGCTTTGGTGGCTTTTCTCCGGTAGAAGTTGTTACAGGGGCTTGACTTGGTTGGTTAAATTGGTTCTCATGCTTTGGCAATTCCTGTTCTGCACGAGCCTGCATCTGTCGAAATGCATCATCTGAAACGCTTGTGTCCCCTTGCAGTTCCACACGAATTTTCATGGAAAATAGCTGTTCCAACATACCAGACAGGTAATCCCCAACGTGATATTTCTCCAGAATTTCCAAGCCACCATTTGACAATGAAATTCTTAAAACATCTTTCGAAAATTCTACCTGTGCGCCGTCCAAAAAGCCATTAACCACTGTCATTTCCCGTTTCAGAAAAAGCAAGATATCCGGAAAATATTCCATCGAAAATAATTCCGATGTATAACGAGGGTGCAATCGCACAGATTGAATCTCAAGACAAATTTCCAACTCATGTTCCAAGGACAGCAATTCTTGTGCTGAAACCAAATGGGGAAATACAATATAAAACGAAATTTTCGTCAGGTTTTCCGAATAAGTCAACCGAATCAGCATCCCATCCTGAACGGACTCGGGCAACTGCGGCATATATTCTTTCAAAAAATCTGCGAAATTTAACTCCATCTCTGTTTCACTCCTACTTTTCAGATTACATTCTGCAAAAACGTCAGATGTTCTTTGTGTGGTGTTGCCTTAAAGCTTTTCTATTTCTGCCATAAGTGCAGGAACAATTTCTGCTTCGGATACTTTGCGAAGGATTTCGCCTTTGCGAAACAGTACAGCACATCCATCGCCACCAGCAATTCCAATATCTGCTTCTCGTGCTTCTCCAGGTCCGTTGACAACGCAACCCATTACAGCAACCTTAATATCTTTCTGGATGTGTTCCAAAGCAGCCTCTACTTCCTTGGCAGTTTTTACAAGATCAATTCTCGTTCTTCCACAAGTAGGGCAGGACACAATCTGTGGACCACCACGTTTTCCAATGCATTTTAAGATATCTCTTGCCGCACGAATTTCTTGAACCGGATCTTCTGTCAAGGAAACTCGAATGGTTTCTCCGATTCCATCATGGAGCAATCCGCCGATTCCAATTGCAGATTTAATGAGTCCCATCCGTTCTGTACCGGCTTCTGTTACACCAAGGTGCAACGGATAATTGCACTGTTGTGCACAAAGCCGATAGGCATCCATCATAATATTTACATCAGAGGATTTCATAGAAATGACAATCTGATCGAAATCACAAGCTTCTAACAATTTTACATGCCCCAGTGCACTTTCCACCAGAGCCTCTGCTGTTGGTGCACCGTATTTCGCTAAAATTTCCTTTTCCAAAGATCCGGAATTTACGCCAATCCGAATCGGAATATTTTTTTCTTTACACACTTTAACAACTGCACGAACATGATCCATTCCACCAATATTTCCGGGATTAATACGGATTTTATCAATTCCTGCCGCAACTGCCTCAAGCGCCAAACGATAATCAAAGTGGATATCTGCAACCAATGGAATGTGAATTTTTTCCTTGATTGCCGGAATCAATGCAATGGCTTGCTTATCCGGAATAGCAGCCCGTATAATTTCACAACCGGCTTCTTCCAGTGCTACAGCCTGTGCTACACTTGCCGGAATATCATCCGAACGAGTATTCAGCATGGACTGAATGTAGATATGACTGCCATCCAGACAATACGCTCCAAGTTTTACAGGGATCACGTTTCTCATATATCAACACTCCTTATTCAAAAAATCGACTGACATCTTGTACAGAAACAAGAATCATCAGCAAGAACAAAGCAACCATCCCCACGAAATGCACAATTGCTTCTTTTTCTTTTGGTACAGGTTTTCTACGAATTCCTTCCACCAATAAAAATACAAATCGACTACCATCCAAACCAGGAATCGGCAGCAGATTGAAAACGCCAACATTCACTGTAATAAAAATCGTCAGATTCATTACGGACTGGACTCGTTCTAAAATTGTCTCTCCCGTTGATGCAGCCTGTTCAATCACACTGACCGTACCAATTGGACCAGACAAGTCCTGCAAGCCGTATTTCCCGGTAACAAGTTCTATCAAAGACATCCAGATAAGTTTTGCAGTTGCAATGGTATCCTTTGCAGCATATGTGATCACATGAATGGGATTTTTAGATTGTCCGACAACGGCAAAATCCAGCAATCCATCGGTGTTATCATTGTGAAATACCACGTTCTCTAAAGTCACACGTTTTCCATCTCGTTTTACAGTTACTGCAAACCCATCAGACTCTGTCGTCTGCAATTTATAAACCAGATCTGTTGTCGAGAAAATAGGACTTCTGTCAATGGCAATGATTTTATCTCCTACCTGCAAGCCACAACGCTGACTTTCTGCCGCCGTAACTGTTTCGCCAGTGGCGCTGTCTGTCGTTTCTGCAAACTGTGCAATTTGTGTTGTAGGAACCTTTGTACCGGTACAAATCAAAATAGCAATCAGCAGAAAACCCAGAAAAATATTCATCGCCGCCCCTGCCAGTACAACAGTCATTCTTCTCCAAACCGCACTTTTCTCAAAAGCATTGGGATTGTCGCTTGAGGAATCTTCTCCTTCCATGGCACAAAATCCACCGATAGGAAACAACCGAAGAGAATATTCCGTTTCACCCCTTTGAAAATGAATCAATCTCGGACCCATCCCAATGGCAAACTGATTGACTTGGATATGATGCAGTTTTGCCACAATAAAATGCCCGAACTCGTGAATCGCAATAATTAACCCAAATATCAAAATAGCAATCAAAATCGTTACGATATGCTGCATATCTCAGATATCCTTTCTTCGTTTAGGAAATTGCATTTCTCACAAATGCCCTTGCTTTTTCATCGGCGTGCATTACTGTTTCGTAAGAGGTAATTTCTGTACTCGGAATCAAATGCAATGCTTTTTGCACCAAGTTACCAATCTCCAAAAATTTGATCTTATCCTGCAAAAATGCTGCGACAGCTTCTTCATTTGCACCATTGACAATACAAGGAGCAGTTCCACCAACAGTAATTGCATCAATGGCGGTTTGCAGACAAGTAAATGTCTCAAAATCCGGCTTTTCAAAAGTCAGTGTACCGTATTCCGTCAAAGATAATGGCTTTGTCGGGCAAGGCATTCGATTGGGATACAGCAATGCGTACTGAATTGGAATTTTCATATCGGGGACACCCATTTGTGCGATGATTGAATAATCCTGATATTCCACAGCAGAATGTACCACGCTCTGACGATGTACCACAATTTCAATCTGATCCGGTGTCAAATCAAAGAGCCATTTTGCCTCAATGAATTCCAACCCTTTGTTCATTAGTGTTGACGAATCCACTGTGATTTTGCTTCCCATACTCCAGTTCGGGTGATTTAGTGCATCTGCAACAGTGACGTGTTCCAGATCTGCTTTTTTCTTTCCGAAAAAAGGTCCCCCAGAGGCAGTGAGAATAATTTTTCGCAACTGCGCTCTCTGATTGCCCTGTAAGCACTGAAATATTGCAGAATGTTCACTATCAACAGGATAAATTGAGACACCTTTTTTTGCTGCCCGTTCCATTACAAGAGATCCCCCTGCCACAAGGGTTTCTTTGTTCGCCAGAGCAATATCCAATCCTGCTGAAATTGCAGTCAAAGTCGGCAACAATCCAACCATACCAACGACAGAATTCAGCAAAATATCTGCGTGTCTGTCTGCTGCAATTTCACAGAGTCCATCCATTCCACAAAGAACCTGAACATCAAGATCGGACAAACGCTCTTTCAGTTCCTTATATTTTCCCTCAGCAAAAATACAAACTGTTTTCGGGCGATATTCTCGTGTTTGTTTTTCCAACAGATCTACATTTCGGTTTGCAGCCAGTGCATGAATTTTCATATCATGGGCTTTTGCCACGTCCAATGCCTGTGTTCCAATCGAACCGGTAGAACCTAAAATTGAAATACACTTATTCATTCTCAAACTCCCTCCTTGTTGTTGAAAAGCGTGTTTAGGCAACACCGCACAAAGATTGTGCGTCAGATGCGCAGTCAGATTTTTTGTCAG
>CAYXKI010000091.1:0-6312 GCA_964465095.1 uncultured Ruminococcus sp. | reverse complement strand
GATCGTACCAACCAGAACCGGCTGTCCTTTTTCGTGGCACTCTACAATCTGCTCAATAATTGCCTTATACTTGCCCTTTTCTGTGCGATAAATGAGATCTGTGTGATCAATACGCTGTACCGGGCGGTTGGTAGGAATTGCAATAACATCCAGCTTATAGATTTCCCGGAACTCATCCTCTTCTGTCATAGCAGTACCGGTCATACCGGAAAGCTTATTATACAGACGGAAATAATTCTGGAATGTGATCGTCGCCAGTGTCTTGGACTCCTGGGCAACCTTTACATTTTCCTTTGCCTCAATTGCCTGGTGCAGCCCATCATTAAACCGACGACCCAGCATCTTACGACCGGTGAACTCGTCAATAATGATAACTTCTCCATCTTCTACGATATAGTCGATATCCTTACGCATAACACCATTAGCTTTCAGTGCCTGGTTGATGTGATGCAACAAGGTCATATTTTCCGGATCCATGAGGTTTTCAACCGCAAAGTACTCCTCTGCTTTCTTGACACCTCTTCTGGTAACCGTTGCAGTCTTTGCCTTTTCGTCGATGATGTAATCCGCATTCTCATTCATCTCTTCCTGGTCCTGCTTGTCATCCATTTCTACCACAGTTGCAGCGCTCAGAGTCTTGGCAAACTTATCTACAACGCCATACAGTGCAGTGGACTTATCTCCCTTACCGGAAATAATCAGCGGTGTTCTCGCCTCATCAATCAGAATGGAGTCAACCTCATCCACAATGGCATAGTTATGTTCTCTCTGTACCTTATCCTTTTTATAGATTACCATGTTATCCCGGAGGTAATCAAAGCCCAACTCGTTGTTTGTACCGTAAGTGACATCACAGTTATAGGCTTCTCTTCTCTGGTCATTTGTCAGACCATGGAGAATACAGCCAACAGTCAGACCCAAGAACCGCAGCACTTTTCCCATCTCATCAGACTGGGTCTTTGCCAGGTAATCGTTTACGGTGACAACGTGCACGCCCTTGCCCGGAAGTGCATTCAGGTATGCAGCAACACAAGCCACGAGGGTTTTACCTTCACCGGTTTTCATCTCTGCAATTCTGCCCTGATGCAGAACAATTGCACCAATAATCTGTACCGGGAACGGACGCTTTCCAAGAACACGGTCTGCCGCCTCTCGTACGGTTGCCAGTGCCTCTGCTTCCATGCTCTCCAGAGATTCGCCATCTTCCAGACGATCCCGGAACTCATTGGTTTTTTCTTTCAAATCCGCATCAGAAAGTGCCTTATATTCCTCTTCCAGTGCAAGTACTTTATTTTTGATTGGTTCAATTCTCGCCAGCTCTCTTGTACTGTAAGAGCCGAACACTTTGCTAAAAATGCCCATGAATTTACCGCCTTCTTGCTTATTTTCCTTTTGCAGCGACAAAACAAGGAGCAGATCTCTCCAAAAAAGCATCGCCACACGAACTTTTTTTAGTATACCATGATTTTTACATTTTGTCAAGATAATCCCGACATAAAGTTTAACAAGTCACATATCAAAAAACGGACAGCCTTTCGCCATCCGTTTTTCATGTACCATTTTCTCAAAGAGATGCTATGCTTTTCGTTACGCTCTTACTTTCCGTGTCAGCTTTCCACCCTCCTGATAGGGTTTTACAAGCATATAAACCATTCCCACAAGAAGTACCAGTGCAACAATCAGGCTGATAATATTCAGTGCGCCGTGCATATTCCCGGTAAACAGATTTCCAAGCTGGTTGACAATCAGTGCAATAACATAAGCAAATCCGCACTCATAGCCAATTGCAAACCAGAACCACTTTGTGTTGTTCATCTCTCGCTTGATTGCGCCCATGGCTGCAAAGCAAGGTGCACAAAGCAGATTGAAAATCAGGAAGGACATCCCGGTCAGACCGGTAAAGGATGCGCCCATGGTCTGATATACTGATGCATCTCCACCGCCATAGAGAATCCCCAGTGTGCCGACAATATTTTCCTTTGCAACAAGTCCTGTAATTGCTGCAACGGTTGCCTGCCAATTGCCCCAGCCAAGGGGTGCAAAGATCCAGCAGATTGCGTTGCCGATTGCTGCCAGAATGCTGTGATCCATCTGGCTTTCCTCCAGCATGGTAAAGCTGCCGTCTACCACACCGAAGTAAGAAGTGAACCAGACAAAGATAGTAGACAAGGTGATGATGGTTCCGGCTTTCTTAATGAAAGACCAACCTCTCTCCCACATGGAGCGAAGCAGATTACCGATGGTCGGCATGTGATAATTGGGGAGTTCCATAACAAAGGGAGCCGGTTCCCCTGCAAACATCTTTGTTTTCTTCAACATGATACCGGAGCAGATAATGGCTGCGATCCCAATAAAGTATGCACCTGTTGCAATCCAAGGAGAACCGCCGAAAATTGCGCCGGCAATCATTGCAACAAAAGGCGTTTTTGCACCACAAGGAATAAAGGTTGTGGTCATAATGGTCATTCGTCTGTCACGTTCATTTTCAATGGTTCTGGATGCCATAACACCCGGAACGCCACAACCTGTACCAATCAGAATCGGGATAAAGGACTTGCCGGAAAGACCGAACTTCCGGAATACTCTGTCCAGCACGAAAGCAACACGTGCCATATACCCGCAGGATTCTACAAATGCCAACAGGAAGAACAGAACCAACATCTGCGGTACAAAGCCCAGAACTGCGCCAACACCGGCAACAATACCGTCCAGAATCAGACCGCTAAGCCAATCTGCACAGTGCATTGCATCCAGAGCACGCTCTACCAATACCGGAATACCGGGAACCCATACGCCATACTCTGCCGGATCCGGTTCCCCACCATATTCTGTGAACAGGTCTGCTGCTGCATTGAAGTCTGCAACCGTTGCGGTTTCCTCGGTTACTTCCAAGGTTTCTTCGTCTTCCAGTTCGTAGGTGAACTCTACAGAATCTTCGTAATTTGCAGCAATTGCAGCAAGTTCTGTTCCGGCAAGGGTGCTGTCAAAGCTGTCGCTTTCCGTATCAATGGCTTCTTCCGCAGCAGATGTGTCAATGCCATCAGAAGCTGCCTGTGCCAGCAAGCCCTCAATAATGGCATCGGTATCGCCATATTCTTCTGCTGCTTCATTATAGGAACTGCATCCGATTCCCACAAGATGCCAACCGTCTCCGAACAAGCCATCGTTTGCCCAGTCTGTCGCAGCCGTTCCCACGGTTACCATGGAGATGTAGTAAATCAAGAACATCACTGCTGCAAAAATCGGCAGACCCAAGATTCGGTTGGTAACCACCTTATCAATTTTATCCGAGGTAGTCTGTCCGGTCTTTTTCTTTTTCTTCAGGCACTCTTTAATGATTGTCCCAATATAAATGTAGCGTTCCCCGGTGATGATGCTCTCGCTGTCATCGTCCATTTCTTCCTCTGCTGCTACAATGTCCTGTTCAATGTGCTTCATATCTGCTTCCGGCAGCTTCAGAAGTTCCAGAACCTTTTCATCCCGTTCGAAAATCTTAATGGCATACCAACGCTGCTGTTCCTCCGGAATGTTGTGGAGAACACGTTCTTCAATGTGTGCAATTGCGTGTTCTACACAGCCACAGAATTTGTGCTGGGGAATGGTTGCAGTTTCTGACTTTGCAGCATCTACCGCAACCTGGGCAGCTTCCTTAATGCCTGTGCCCTTTAAAGCGGAGATCTCAACCACTTTACAGCCCAGTTCTTTCTCAAGTTGGGTGGTGTTGATTTTGTCCCCGTTTTTCTTGACAACGTCCATCATGTTGATGGCACATACCACAGGAATCCCAAGTTCTACAAGCTGTGTGGTCAGATACAGGTTTCTCTCCAGGTTTGTACCGTCAATAATGTTCAGAATCGCATGGGGGCGTTCCTGAATCAGGTAATTTCTTGCAACCACTTCCTCCAAAGTGTACGGAGAAAGGGAATAGATACCCGGCAAGTCTGTGATAATGACTTCCTTGTTCCCCTTGAGTTTTCCCTCTTTCTTTTCCACCGTTACACCGGGCCAGTTTCCTACAAACTGGTTAGAACCTGTCAGTGCGTTAAACAACGTGGTTTTTCCGCAGTTCGGGTTGCCCGCAAGTGCAATTTTCAATTCCATATAACCCATTCCTTTCTGGTTTGATACTACTAACTATAAGGCGAAAACAAACCGCACGCAGTGTGCGGTGATCCTTTAACCGACTTCGATCATCTCAATGTCCGCTTTCCGCAAGGATAGTTCATATCCCCGGACAGTTACCTCAATGGGATCACCCAGCGGTGCAACCTTGCGCACATAGATTTCTGTGCCCTTGGTAATGCCCATATCCATGATTCTTCGCTTTACTGCACCGGCACCGGAAATTTTCTTTACCGTAACCGTATCGCCAATCTTTACCTCTCTCAGTGTCATAGCTTTCTCCTTTTACACCATAATTTTGTTCGCCATTTCTTTGGAAACAGCCACTCTGGAATCCTTTACGTTTACAATGACATTCCCGCCGATTTCTGTAATCACGGTAACAAATCCACCCGGCACAAAGCCAAGATTTTCTAAAAACTTTCTGGTCTCCGGATTTCCGCCAACTTTTTTGATGATGGTTTCCTCCCCGACACTTGCCAGTGTAAGCGGCATCATACTTCACGCTCCCCTTTGCGAAAATAGCACCATGCACATACCACCTTTGCCAGTGCTATTATATAATTAGAATACACTAACTTATGAAAAAAATGAAAAGCGTTTCTAAAGAAGTCACGCTTTCTCTTTCAATTAGGATTCACTAACCTTAACTATTGTACTCTATCCCAAAAGATTTGTCAAGGGCTTTTTTGTGGATTTTTGGTTTTTAGCAAAGTTTCATGCATTCGCCGAAAATATCGTGGCTTTTATAGCGATTGTGCACAAAAACCGCTGTGCCAATCAAAACACAGCGGTCAGGCTTCTTATTTTAGGCAACACCGCACAAAGAACATCTAGCGATTTTGCCTTTTATTTTGTGCAGAACTTACCGAACCAAAGCTGCGCCCAGTTCCTTGCATTTTTCCAGATCCTCATCAGAGGGGGTTTCATTGACAATCAAGCCCTCATCTCCAAGAAGCGTTGCACCGTCTGCTTTTACACGCTCTTCCCAGCTACGCATCCATTCGCCATCGCCCCATCCATAAGAGCCGAAAAGCGCCACAGTTTTCCCGGAAAGTGCTCCCTCGATTGCCGTAAAGAACGGTTCGAACTCCTCTTCTTCCAGTACTTCTGCACCCATTGCCGGGCAACCCAGTGCAATTCGATCATACTCCTCCGGATTGCCACTGAACTCTGAAACAGCGAACAATTCTGCATTTGCCCCTTCTGCAATGGCTTTTGCCATCATCTCCGTATTGCCTGTACCGCTCCAATAAATTACTACGCTTTTCATGATAAATAACTCCTCCACCTTAATTTATTCTCAGTGCCTGATATAAATCAGCACCCTGATGCAATTTGTTACACAAAAAGGTTCTGCACTTTGCGTAATTGGAAAACGTGCGTTTCGCCTTTTCTTCATCTCCATACACTTTCCAGCAGCCACACAGCTTGTAATTCTCTCCCTTATTCTCCATAAAGCCAATGACATCCTCCAATGGATAATCCAAGAAAATGCCGATTTCATGGGGAAATGTTTCGCTTTCCGATACTCTGACCCCAAGATGATGCAGATATTCCTCCGGGGTATACTCCGGGGTGTACCCAAAATAAGAGAGCAGATCCTTTACTTTTTTGTCTGCAAGGCGCTTTTGTACCAGCTTTTCATGATACGTCAAAAGAAGAGCACGATCTTTATAATCGCAAAGCTTTTTGATCTTCAGGGTCTTTTCCGACGCTCTACGGTTAAACTCCTCAATCAGTGCATCCACTTCGAATTCCGTTGCAGAAATCGTGAAAAGGCTGCCACATTTGATTCCAAGAAGTGTCGGGGCAGTATAGGTCGCCAATTTTTCCCCAAACGCTCTGCACTCCGCTTTTGACATCCAGATTCCTCCTTTTTGAGTTAGAAACAGCTAACTTATATGGTTGAAAAATAGGGAACGTTTGTTTCCCTTTCTTTGGTTAGCTTTTACTAACCATGGATAGTATACCATACATGGACTGCTTTGTCAAGAGGTTTTTTGAATTTTTTTCTTTTTCGTTTTCGTTGAAACTGTTCCACCGGAACGTTTTCAAAATTATCGTGTTCTGGTGTGCCCGGAAAGTGAGAGTGGTCTTGTTCGCTCTCCCTCGAAAAGCTGTCGTTTTTCTCGCCGTGTTCTCTCCCTCCGTCACGGCATTCGCCGTGCCACCTCCCTCTGAGAGGGA
>CAYXKI010000090.1:0-6478 GCA_964465095.1 uncultured Ruminococcus sp. | reverse complement strand
TTACAAGCGAACTTGGAGTGGGAACAAACGTAACCATTACACTTCCCATTGAACGACTGAGGAAATAAGAACAAGTTCTAAGAGGAAGGCAACCCCACACAAAACAGAAAGGAACAACCATGCCAAAAAAGACAACAAAAGCCCAAAAGGAAACGCCGAAGCATCGGACGAAAATCGGCGGACAGGCACTGATTGAGGGAATTATGATGAAAGGGGCAGATACCGGCGCAATGGCTTGCCGACTGCCCAATGGGGAAATTGAAGTAGAAACCTGGAAAGAAAACAACGGCAAGAATATGCCATGGTATCGAAAGTGCCCCTTTGTCCGTGGCAGCTTTAACTTTGTTGCCTCCTTAAAAGATGGCTATCGTTGCCTGACAAAATCTGCGGAAAAGCAAGTCCCGGAGGACGAGGAGGAAGCAGAGGAAGAGGAAATGAGCCGTTTTGAAAAGTGGCTGGAGGACAAACTTGGAGACAAACTCTTCGGGATTATTATGTCTGTTGGTATGGTGATCGGGATTGCCCTTGCAATCGGGCTTTTTGTGTTCCTGCCGAAATATCTCATCAGTTTGCTCATTGCCCATACTTCCATTTCCGAGCACAGCCGTTTTCTCCGCTCTCTTTTGGAGGGGGTTCTGAAAATTATTCTCTTCCTTGCCTATATGGCTTGTACGGGGCTCATGAAAGATATCCGTCGTACCTATGAGTATCACGGGGCAGAGCATAAGACCATAGCCTGCTATGAAGCCCACGAGGAATTGACGGTGGAAAACGTCCGGAAACACACCCGGTTTCATCCCAGATGTGGTACAAGTTTTATCTTTATAACGCTGATTGTCAGCATTCTGGTGATGTGCATTGTTCCGGTGTATCAGGTGCTCCCAAGAGTGATTATCAGCTTGCTGCTTCTCCCTGTGGTGGTTGGGATTTCTTATGAATTTATCCGCATTGCCGGTAGAAGCAATAGCTGGATTACAAGAGCCCTGTCTTTCCCCGGTTTGCAGATTCAGCGGATTACCACAAGAGAACCGGACGAAAAGCAGATTGAATGCGCCATTGCCGCTTTAAAGCCCTGTATCCCGGAGGATATGGAGGACGACCAATGGTAATGACCCCACGGCAAGCCATGCAGCATATGCGGCGGCGACTGGAAAAGGCAGGCATTGAAGCTGCCGGGTTTGAAAGCCGCATTCTCATGGAAACGGTGCTTGGTTGGCAGCATGGCATGCACCTCTTGCCGGAATCGCCTTTAAATGAGAACCAGTTGATTCAGTTGACAGAACTGACCTCTCGTCGCTGTGCCCATGAACCGCTGCAATATCTCTGCGGTGTGTGGGAGTTTTACGGCTTGTCTTTTGTGGTGGGAAAAGGGGTGCTGATTCCCAGACAGGACACGGAAATTTTGGTGGAAACCGCACTCTCTCTGCGACAGGGGCACACGGTGACACGGCTTCTGGATTTGTGCAGCGGTTCCGGGTGTATCCCCTGTGCCATAGCTTCAAAGCTTTCGGCAGTGTCCGGGGATGTGTTGGAACTTTCTGAGGAGGCAATTCCCTATTTGCAAGAGAATTTGCAACACCACGCCCCCCAGATGCATCTGCACCAAGGAGATGTCCTTGCACCGCCTACGTGCCTGAAAGAGCGGAAATACGACCTGATTACTTGCAATCCCCCCTATCTGAGCAAGGAGGATATGGCAAACTTACAGCCCGAGGTGGAATATGAACCCAAGCGTGCCCTTTATGGTGGGGAAGATGGGCTGGACTTTTATCGTGCTCTTGTGCCCTTGTGGATTCCACAGTTGCAACCGGGAGGTTGGATTTTGTTCGAAGTGGGACAGGGACAGGCAAATTTTGTGTATCATCTTTTAGAGGAACAGGGACTTGTAGAGTGTCGGATTGTTCCCGATTATGCAGGAATTGAACGAGTGGTTCTTGGAAAGTTTTCCGGGGTTCGGAATAAGCGGTAGGGTAGAGGAAATTATACGGTTATGATGCGTTGAAAATGTTCCACCGGAACATTTTCAAGAGTTGGCTTTTTGGATGACACCCAGAAAGGGAGAGCGGTCTTGTTCGCTCTCCCTCGAAATCCTGTCGGATTTCTCACCCTCTTCGCCGCGCGCATGAGTATTGCGCCAGAAGAGTTTCGCTGTCTGCGGACAGCGACAAGGGGCGTTGCCCCTTGACCCCAGCAGCATTTTCGAGAAATTGCTGCACCAAAAAGCTTTTCTACCTGAGAAAACTTGTTTTGAACATTTAAGAGGGACACTCAATCCCTTACATAAATAAACACAGGCGAAGTCGCCTGGAAAGGACGAAGTAGCGATGGCAAAGACAGATTCAAAGAAAAAATCCGTTTTCTCCATGCCGGAGACAACAGCAGATCGGAAAAAAGCACTGGAAGGTGCAATTGCACATATTACAAAAACTTATGGCACAGGGGCAATTATGCGTCTTGGAGACGATAAGGCAAACCTGAATGTTCAGGCGATTCCTACCGGGTCGATGATGTTGGATATGGCACTGGGCATTGGCGGTGTTCCAAGAGGGCGAATTGTGGAACTGTACGGACCGGAGAGTTCTGGTAAAACTACCGTTGCCTTGCATATTATTGCAGAAGCACAAAAGCTTGGTGGCGAGGTTGCCTTTATTGACGTAGAACATGCCCTTGATCCGGTTTATGCTGCGGCACTTGGGGTTGATATTGATACCATGCTGGTTTCTCAGCCGGACAGCGGGGAACAGGCACTGGAAATTGCCGAAACACTGGTACGTTCCGGTGGTATTGATGTCCTTGTTGTAGACTCTGTGGCAGCACTGACTACCAAAGCTGAAATTGATGGCGAGATGGGCGACAGCCACGTGGGACAGCTTGCAAGACTGATGTCTCAGGCAATGCGAAAGCTGACTGCTGTAATCTCCAAGTCCAACTGCGTGGCAATCTTTATCAACCAGATCCGGGAAAAAATCGGTGTCCTCTACGGCAATCCCGAAACTACCCCCGGTGGTCGTGCACTGAAATTCTACGCTTCTGTCCGGATGGAAGTACGTCGTGGAGAACCAATCCGAGAGGATGGGGCACAGATTGGCGCACGTACTAAGGTGAAGATCTGTAAGAACAAGGTTGCACCGCCTTTCAAGGAATGCGAGTTTGATATCCTTTACGGAAAGGGCATCTCTCGTACCGGGGAAGTTGTGGACGTGGCAACAGAACTTGGGATTATCCAGAAAAGCGGTTCCTGGTTTGCCTATGGCGATCAGAAACTGGGACAGGGCAGAGAAAATGTCAAGCGTCTGTTTGAGGAAAATCCGGCATTGATGCAGGAAATTGAGGCAAAGATTCTGGAGAATAAGGACGCTTTGATGGGAAATCCCAAGAAAGCCAAGAAAAAGACTCGTCTGGAAGAAGCCGCAGAACGGGCAGCAGGGGGTGCATCTGCACCGACCGCAACGCCTACAGAATCTCAGCCAATTCCGGATACAGTGAACACAAGCGAGTCCTTAGAGATCAGTGCCGAAGACGATTTTGAAGAATTTGACCCGGCATAAGGGACAGTGATATGAAAATTACAACACTGTCCCCCTATAAGGGAAACACCTGGCAGTTGGCACTGGATGACAGCAAGGAATTGTATTTTCTCCATGTGTCGATTGTGCACAAGTTTCACTTAGAAGAGGGCGAGGTTTTAGAGGAGTCCCAGTGGGAACAGATCTGCCTTGCAGAACAAGAACGCAAGGGATATAGTTATGCTTGCTATCTTCTGGATATCCGCAGTTATAGCTATCAGGAGATGTTTCATAAGCTGGAGACCAAATACGAGGAAGAGGCGTGCTTTGCCATTGTGGATCGGCTTGCAGCAAATGGGCTGATTCAGGATGCACGGTATGCGGAACAGAAAGCCTATTACTATATTGAGGGGAAACGATTCGGCTTTCATCGTGCCCGTCAGGAAATGCGTCGTCGGGGCTTGCTGGACAGCCACATTGAGGCTGCCCTTGCCCCTTATACAGAACGGACAGAGGAGATTCTAGAAGAACTCATTGCCGGGAAGTATCAGCGCTATTTTTCCGATCCATCGGATCAGAAACAAATTGAAAAAGGAAAAGCCGCCTTGGTGCGTCAAGGATATGGCTTTGCAGAGATTAACCGGGCAGTGCGAAAAAAACTGCAAGGGGAGTCGTAAGCAGGAGGGAAAAATTATGCCAATTAAAGTGGGAATGGTTTCTCTGGGATGTTCCAAGAACCTGGTAGATTCAGAGCGTATGCTGGCGAAGCTGCGTGGTCATGGCTATCAGTTGGTAACAGAACCGGGAGAAGCAGAGGTTGCCATTGTCAATACTTGTGGATTTATTCAGTCCGCAAAGGAAGAAGCCATTGAAACAATTCTGGAACTGGGTGCACTGAAAAAAGACGGCACCCTTAAGAAAATTATTCTTACCGGATGTCTGACAGAACGGTACAAAGAAGAGGCAGCAGAACTTTTTACAGAGGCAGATGCTGTAATTGGGATCGGGGATAATCGGGATATTGTGGACGTTTTAGATCATGTTCTGGCAGGAGAGCGTGTGGTACGATTCGGAAAGAAAGCCGATGCAGAAATGGTGGGCGATCGGATTGTTACCACCTTGCCGTTCTTTGCGTATCTGAAAGTCGCAGAGGGCTGTTCCAATTGCTGTACGTATTGCGCAATTCCCCAGATTCGTGGACCGTATCGAAGCGTTCCGATGGAGGATGTGCTCAAAGAGGCAACATGGCTTGCAGAGCATCATGTAACAGAACTCATTGTCATTGCCCAGGACACCACCCAGTATGGAACGGATTTGTATGGAAAATCTCGTCTGCCGGAACTTCTCCGGGAACTGTGTCATATTCCCGGGATTCGTTGGGTACGTGTGCTGTATTGCTATCCGGAGCGGATTACAGACGAACTTCTGGACGTTTTCGTAGAAGAACCGCACATGGTGCCTTATCTGGATCTGCCGATTCAGCACTGTGATGGGGAGATATTAAAGCGGATGAATCGTCCGGGAGATGAAGCTACCCTCCGTAAGCTGATTGCCCACATCCGGGAACGTGTACCGGGGATTACCCTGCGTACCACTTTGATTACCGGATTCCCCGGGGAGACAAAGGAACAGTTTAACCGCCTTGGGGACTTTGTACAGGATATGCAGTTTGATCGACTTGGCTGCTTTGCCTATTCCGAAGAAGAGGGAACAAAGGCAGCGGAGATGGAGGATCAGGTCGAGGAGGACGTGCGTGCCCACCGTGCAGATATTTTGATGGAACAGCAGGCAGAAGTCAGTGCAGCGAAAAATGCTGCCAAAATCGGCTCTCGGATTACCGTGGTAATGGAGGGCTATGACAAATACGCCGGCTGCTATTTCGGACGTTCTGAGGCGGATGCCCCGGACATTGACGGCAAGGTATTTGTAAAAAGCGACAATCGGCTGAAACTGGGACAATATATCACAGCGGAAGTTTTCGACACCTTGGATTATGACTTGCTGGCTGAGGAGGTAAAAGATGAATCTGCCCAATAAATTGACGCTACTTCGGGTAATTCTGATCCCGGTATTTTTGATTTTCATTTATGTACGTTGCATCCCGGCACATTTTCTTCTGGCACTTCTGGTGTTTGCTGCTGCTTCGCTTACGGATATGCTGGATGGAAAGATTGCCCGTGCCAGAGGACTTGTGACCAATTTCGGCAAATTTTTAGATCCTTTGGCAGACAAAGTTCTTGTTATCACAGCACTGACCGTTTTTGTGGAACTGGATGAGATTTCTATGTCAGCGATTCCGTTGGTGATTATCATCGCCAGAGAGTTTATGGTTTCCGGATTGCGGCTGTTGGCTGCGGAGGAGGGGACGGTGATTGCTGCCGGCATCTGGGGAAAGCTGAAAACAGCTTTTACCATGGTGACCATTGTTGCGGTGCTTTTGTATCTTACGCTGGCATATGATTTCAGCCTTGCAATTCCTGCCTTTGTTCCTACCTGGATTCTGGGCGGTCTGATCTGGATTTCCACAGCGTTGACGATCATTTCCGGACTTGTTTACCTCAAAGGGTGCTGGGGCTATATTGATAGCGATAAATAGGAAAAAATTCCACTTGACAACCACCGGAAAATCTGTTATACTAAACATAGAAAGAGCGAACCCCCGAATGGCGGTCAGCTCCCGAGGCTTTGGTAAAAATAACCGCCACGTTGGGGAACTATGGGCGGTTATTTTTTATTGTTATTCTGTACGATAATGATTATCTGACAGATCAGCAGACAAAATGTAAGAAATTCCATCCACGTCATAACAATCACTCCCTTCCGGGAGCAGGATTTGACCGCCTATGCAAGGAAAACCTTGCATCCGTATTCGAGGGTTCTACTCTGGGTCTGAAACGACCCGAATCTAGTATATCACAAAAGGCGAAACTTGTCAAATGAAAGCGTAAAAAATTCCACTTGACAACCGCCGG
>CAYXKI010000089.1:0-6487 GCA_964465095.1 uncultured Ruminococcus sp. | reverse complement strand
ATGCAAGCAGATGACGTGCAAAATCGTCAGATGTTCTTTGTGCGGTGTTGCCTTAGGCAATCTGAATAAAAGCGACAATATCACACAAGCTTTGTGTGGTATCCCCCCTCGAAAAATAAAAAGAAAATGGAGGAAAAAACGATGAAGAAATATGTCTGTCCCGTATGTGGCTATGTACACGAAGGAAATGAACCGCCGGAAAAGTGCCCACAGTGTGGTGTGCCCGGTGCACAGTTCAAGGAGCAGGAAAGCGAAGCACTGACTTTTGCAGATGAGCACAAGGTTGGTATCGCACAGGGCGTTGACGTTGAGATGATCGTACAGGATCTGCGTGACAACTTCAACGGCGAGTGCTCTGAGGTTGGTATGTATCTTGCAATGGCAAGAGTTGCATATCGTGAGGGCTATCCGGAAATCGGTCTGTACTGGGAAAAGGCTGCGTATGAAGAAGCAGAACACGCTGCAAAGTTTGCAGAACTGTTGGGTGAAGTTGTAACCGATTCCACCAAGAAGAATCTGGAACTTCGTGCTGCTGCGGAGAGTGGCGCATGTGCTGGTAAGAAAGCACTTGCTGCAAAGGCAAAACAACTGAATCTGGATGCAATCCATGACACAGTTCATGAGATGGCTAAGGACGAAGCAAGACACGGTCGTGCTTTCCAGGGCTTCCTGGATCGGTACTTCAAGGACTAATCCACAAGGACACTGTTGTTTTAGAAATCAAGAATCCCCTCAAAGCTGTTTGGTTTGGCTTTGAGGGGATTTTTACTATTATAGAAGCATATTCTTTTCGTTGAAAATGTTCCACCGGAACATTTTCAAGGCTTTGGTGGTCTCGTGCGTCTAGAAAGGGAGAGCGGTCTTATTCGCTCTCCCTCGAAAAGCTGTCGCTTTTCTCACCCTCTTCTCTGCGCGCCTTATGGCATGGCGCAGAGTGTTTCGCTGTCTGCGGACAGCGACAAGGGGCTACTCGCCCCTTGACCCCGGCAGCATTTTCGAGAAATTGCTGCACCAAAAAGCTTCTATGCCTGTGGTAACTGATTACATACTCTATTACTGCGTTCCCGTATCATATTCCATACCAGAAGTCCCATACCAAGAACTGCAAGCACGACACCGATCCACAGCGTAATGGTCACAACTGCTGTCATTGTCCCGGTGCAGATTGCATAAACTGCCGGGGTTTTCAATGTAAAATGTGAAATCGTACCGCTTGCCAGAACCCAGATACTAGGGGCAAGAAGCAACACGCCGGATGCAAAGGCGCTTGTCCCGATCCAATAGCCACTCCCTCGGCGAAGCAACAAAAGCACGCCAAGCAGCAACACTGTCCCAACAGCACACAGCACTGTCAAAGCAATCAGCTTTGTTTTCTTCCCGAAAAGCTTGTTCCACATTCCGGATTTCTGTAAAGTTGCCGTGTGATAAACGTCTGCTGCACTTGTAATGGTGCTCTCTCCATTGGAAATGGTTTCTGCAAGCTTTTCCTCGTAGGTGTCGTCTTTTTCATAGTTGTTTTCTTCTGCGTACTGAGAAAAATACGCCGTGATAGAGTCTTCCAGTGCCGTAAAGTCTAAACTTACCTCGTCCCCGGTATAAGCAGCAGTGAGCACCGTTTCCATTGCCTCTTCCAGCCACTCCGGAGAAATTGCGTCCAAATACACCTCTGCCGGAACAGCGGTGGTGTTATATGCTGTGTTGAAATTGCTCTCTAACGTGGCATATGCCTTTTCCCCGGCAGATTGCTTGTGAATCTGGGAGAGAAGAAGTTGTGGGGAGGCAGTAAGAAGCGTCCCAATTGCCCCCATAGCTGTCCCCAAAAGACAGAACGCCAAAAGAATAGAGAGAATCAGACGCAGGAGGGTTTGCACGCCTTTTGATGTTGTTTTGCTCATTTCTGCCCCTCCTCTCCGGTACTTGTGGTGTCCGTATCTGTTTCGTAAAATTCCTTTTCCGTCAATTCGCAGATAACTCCTACTCGTGTCGTAGACGTTCCAAGTAATTGCATCTCACAAGTGTATAGCGTCAGGCGGTCGTCGTCGGTTTTGCTGAGATAAGATTTGTCGGAAGCGTCAAAGGTGATTGCCTCCGTTACCGTATAGGTAAATCTGCCATAGCTTGTATAAGCCGTGACGGTGTCCCCGACCTCCAGATCCGTCAGATCGTGAAAGAACGTGTTGACGTGTCCGCTGATGACAGAGTTGCCGTTACTTCCAAGGGCAGCAGATGCTGGGGTCAAACATGCCCCCTGTTCCAGAAGTTCCGAGCCACCACCCCAATAAACCGGAACATAGAGATCAATGGCTTTGCTCTCCAGAATGGCACATTGTGTCCCATAATCCGGCACAACCGCAGTTCCCTCCTCTGAGGTCTCCCCGGTGTATTCTGTATCAATTTCCGTATCCACAATATGCAGCCCGGCAGTTCCATCGGTAGAAACAGAACCGGTGCTGTCCATAAAGCCCACTTTTAAGTAAGTTTCCAACTTTTCATAAGGACGGATTGCCCCAAGAAGTACCACACCGCCACAAAGCAGCAACACCAGAATCGGCAGCAAAATCCGCACCGGGAGGGAGAGCCCCGTCATCTTGTTTTCTTTTTGTGCTTTCATTCGTTACGCTCCTTTTTGCCACTTCTGATCAGCGTAACCGCAAGCCCTCCAAGTGCCAGAAGAATTGCCCCGGAGCCTACCAAAACCGGTACGGTATAAGGGATTCCGGTGGATTCTACGCTGTTTCCCACCGTAGTCACTCCCACAAGGTTGCCCTCTGCATCCCGTGCACTGATTGCCAAGGAACCGTCCGAAATCGAATCCACAGAGAAGTTCAGCCCAAAGGCATCCCCTACGTCCAGCATACTGGAAACGATTTCCAGTTGTTGACTAGAGTCCATCTGTTTCAGAAAACTGTTCCGCACCTCGGTACTCATATTCTCCATAAATTCTGTCCGTTCTTTCTCCGGCAGACTGTTGATATAGTCGATTTTATCCTGCAAAGGAAGCTGAACAATTTCTGCATCGGTGAGCGTTTCCCCGGTGGTGCTTGCAGTGGTTTCCCCTTTTGCCGTTGTGGTCGTCTGGCTGCTGCTGTTTTCCGAAGCAGTGGTTGTGCCGGCATTGATGGCTTCATCTACCGCAGACTGCCACTGTCCTGCCATGCTGTCCAGCGCTGCAATTGCCTGATCGCATTGTTCTGAGGTATAGTCCCCACCGCTGTACATATTGATATACATCTGTACCTGATCCTCCGGCATCCCCACAGCACGGGCGTGGGCGATTACATCCCCAACGGAAGTTGCCGAGGCAGAGATCCCTCCGGAAACAGTCATGGCAAAAATCATCCCAAGACTGCAAACCAGTCCGAAAATTCCTTTCTGTTGTTTTTTCATTCGGATACATCCTTTCTTGCTGAAGTATCCTTATTATACTTGAATTTTAAAAAAATGTCAATATGAAAAGCGTAGGTTTCCACGTTTCACGTGAAACAAATTTTTCCTGTACATGCAAAGGCGGCGTTTTGTGCGGTATTCCCTTTGAAATACCACTGCGAAAACTTATTTTCCCCCTTTACAATTCCATGGAATCGTGTTATAATAAGAAAAAGCCTTGTGGCGACAGGATTCTGCATTTTTTGCGGTGTCGCCTTAACTCAAGAAAGGGACGAAACTACGTGGGAATAGTATATGCAGTCGCCAATCAAAAGGGCGGTGTAGGAAAATCAACAACGGTAGTCAATCTGGGGGCTTACCTCGGTTCTCGTGGGAAAAAGGTGCTTTGTGTGGACATTGACCCCCAAGGCAACACCACCACCGGACTTGGCATCAAGAAAAAGACGCTGACCGCCTCTTCTTATGAGGTGCTGATCGGAAAGTGCAGCATCCGGGAGGCAATTGTAGAGACGGCGTTTGAGAATATCAGCATTCTTCCGGCAAAAAATACCCTTGCCGGGGCAGAACTGGAACTGTCCGAAATGGAAAACCGGATGAATCGTTTAAAAATGCAACTGCTGACTTGCAAAGCGGAATATGATTATATTTTCATCGACTGTCCCCCGGCACTGGGGCTTCTGACGGTAAATGGACTTGTGGCAGCAGATTTGCTATTAATTCCGATGTTGGCAGAGTTCTATGCCCTTGAGGGCTTATCGCAGCTAACCAACACCATTAAGGTGGTACGGAGTCAGTACAATCCCACACTGGACATTGGTGGGATTCTGTTCGTGATGTTCGATCAGCGTCTTAACGTCTCCCGTCAGGTAGAGGAAGAGGTTGCAAAATATTTCCCCGGAAAGGTCTTTCAGACAAAGATCCCCCGGAACGTACGACTTTCCGAAGCCCCAAGCCATGGGAAACCGGTGCTGTATTATGACAGATTGTCCAAAGGTGCAGAGGCGTATGCCCGACTTGGAATGGAACTGATGGGAGAGAAATTGCCGGAGAAAAAACGCAAGCGACTGAGTTTTGGAAAAAAGAGGGAGCGTGAGGAAGAATGAGCATTGGCGGATTGGGAAGCGGACTGGACTTCTTGTACGATGAAAATGCAACCGATGTCCAGATCAAAAAGACCCTGCGAACCTCGGAATTAGAGCCGAACCGGGATCAGCCCAGAAAGGAATTCAGCGAAGAAGCCATTCAGGCACTTGCAGATTCCATTCAGCAATACGGCATGATTCAGCCCATTCTGGTACGCCCTCTTGGTCTGAACTATCAGATTGTAGCCGGCGAGCGTCGTTGGCGTGCTGCCAGAATGCTTGGACTAGACGAAGTGCCTGTGGTAATCCGGGAACTTTCCGACGAGGAAACCATGGCAATTGCCCTCATTGAGAATTTACAGCGAGAAAACCTCAACCCCATGGAAGAGGCGAACGGCTATGCACAGCTTATGGAATCCTGTGGCATGACACAAGATGAAGTGGCAAAACGTGTGGGAAAATCCCGAAGTGCTGTGGCAAATGCTTTGCGGCTTCTAAAACTCCCGGATTCCATGCAAGAAATGGTGGAAAAGCGAGAACTTAGCGCAGGACACGCAAGAGCCCTCCTCTCCATTCAGGATGAAAAGCTGCGAAAGGAAACCGCTGTCAAGGCTGCCCAAGGGACACTTACTGTGCGTGCGGTAGAAAAGATTGCTGCCCGGGAAGAAAACCGCCGCAAGCCCTGTCGGTTTGCCAAAGAGGACAGCTATTTCACAGAGATTGCAATCAGTCTGGAAAGCCATCTTGGAAGAAAAGTTTCCGTTTCCTATGGCAAGGACAAGGGCACGCTGCAACTGGAATTCTACGACAAAGAAGATCTGGGCGCACTGGCAGAAAAATTGACAAAAGAAGGATAGACGACAAGTCGTCTTGAATATAGGGGTACTGCGAAAATGAGAACAAGTTCTAAGCAGTCCCCCGAAAAGAAAGGAAATCTCGTATGATTGACATGAAATGGATCCGGAACGATCCGGAAAAGGTAAAGGAAAATATCCGCAAGAAATTCCAGATGGAGAAAGAACCTCTGGTAGATGAAGTGGTTGCACTGGATCAGCAGTTCCGTGCTGCAAAGGTGCAAGGGGACGAACTGCGTAGTCAGCGCAAGAGCATCAGCAAGAAAATCGGTGCGCTGATGGGACAGGGCAAAAAAGAAGAGGCTGAGGCTGCCAAGGCTGAGGTCGTTGCACTGGGCGAAAAGCTGGAAGAACTGGAGAAGCAGGAAACAGAACTTTCCGCAAAAATCCGGGAAATCATGTTGGTAATCCCCAACTTCATTGACGACTCTGTGCCAATTGGTAAGGATGATTCGGAAAATGTAGAAGTAGAGCGTTTTGGCGAGCCTTTTGTTCCGGACTATGAAGTTCCCTACCATGTAGATATTATGGAGAAACTCAAGGGCATTGACATTGATGCAGCAAGAGATACCAGTGGTAACGGCTTCTATTATCTCTGTGGAGACATTGCACGGCTGCACTCCTCTATTCTGGCATATGCAAGAGATTTCATGATCAACAAGGGCTTTACCTACTATATCCCCCCGTACATGATCCGCAGCAACGTCGTTACCGGCGTAATGAGTTTTGCAGAGATGGAAGGCATGATGTACAAGATTGAAGGGGAAGATCTGTATCTGATCGGTACCAGTGAGCACTCTATGATCGGCAAGTTTATCGACTCTATTCTGCCGGAAGAAGAGTTGCCAAAGACCCTGACAAGTTATTCTCCTTGCTTCCGGAAAGAAGTCGGTGCACACGGTATTGAAGAGCGTGGCGTGTACCGGATTCACCAGTTTGAAAAGGAAGAGATGATTGTTGTCTGCAAGCCGGAGGACAGCATGGACTGGTTCCACAAGATGTATCAGTACACCGTAGAATTCTTCCGCAGCATGGACATTCCGGTTCGCACCCTGGAATGCTGTTCCGGCGATCTGGCTGACCTGAAAGTGAAGAGTATCGACGTAGAAGCATGGTCTCCTCGTCAGAAGAAATATTTTGAGGTGGGAAGCTGTTCCAATCTGG
>CAYXKI010000088.1:0-6548 GCA_964465095.1 uncultured Ruminococcus sp. | reverse complement strand
TAGATGATCTAGGAGAACTTTCTCCTCTTGCATCTGCTTATGCAAGAGCCAGAGGTGCAGATCGTATGTCCTCTTATGGTGATTTTATTGCGTTGTCTGACGTTTGCGATGTACCGACTGCAAAGATGATTCAGCGTGAAGTTTCCGATGGAATTATTGCCCCCGGTTATGAGCCGGAGGCTCTGGAAATCCTGAAATCCAAGCGCAAGGGCACTTATAACATCATTCAGATTGATGCATCCTATCGCCCGGCAGAATTGGAACGGAAACAGGTTTACGGCGTAACCTTTGAACAGGGACACAATTTCCTGCATATTGACAAAGAAATTCTGTCAAATATTGTTACCGAAAACAAGGAGATTCCGGAGGCGTATCAGCGTGATCTTTTGATTTCTCTGATCACTTTGAAGTATACCCAGTCCAATTCGGTCTGCTATGTAAAAGATGGTCAGGCAATTGGAATCGGTGCAGGACAGCAGTCTCGAATTCACTGCACACGTCTTGCAGGCAACAAAGCAGATATCTGGTGGCTGCGTCAGCATCCAAAGGTAATGGGATTGCAGTTTGTAGATGGAATTCGTAGACCGGATCGGGATAATGCCATTGATGTGTATATTTCTGATGAGTATATGGATGTTCTGGCAGATGGTGCTTGGGAGAATATCTTCAAGGTAAAACCTGAGGTATTTACCAAAGAAGAACAGCGGGCTTGGCTGGCTGAGAACAAGAATGTCTGCCTTGGTTCTGACGCATTTTTCCCCTTTGGCGATAACATCGAACGTGCATATAAGAGCGGTGTAACCTATATCGCAGAGCCGGGTGGTTCTATCCGGGATGACCATGTCATTGCAACTTGTAACAAGTACAATATGGCAATGGCGTTTACCGGAATTCGTTTGTTCCACCACTAATCGGTACGGAGGATTACAACTATGAAAATTTTAGTAGTCGGCGGTGGCGGTAGAGAACATGCCATTATTATGAAGCTTGCAGAGAGTAAGCAGGTAGAGGCACTTTACTGTGCCCCCGGAAATGGCGGAATTGCGAAATATGCAAAATGTTTCCCGGTAAAAGCAACCGATATTGAGGGTATGGTAGCCCTTGCAAAAGAACTTTCTGTTGATCTTGTATTTGTCGCACCGGATGATCCACTGGTACTTGGAATGGCAGATGCCATGCAAGCGGAGGGCTTTATGACCTTTGGACCGAAGAAAAACGCTGCGATTCTAGAGGGCAGTAAGGTGTTCTCCAAGGAACTTATGGAGAAGTATCACATTCCGACAGCAGAGTATAAAAAGTTTTCGGATGTTGCTTCCGCAAAGGCTTACCTGAAAGAGAAAAATGAATATCCTACCGTAATCAAGGCAGATGGACTGGCACTTGGCAAAGGGGTTGTAATTGCACAGAACGAAGAAGAGGCATTTGCAGCGGTTTCCTCTATGATGGAGGACAAGATCTTTGGAGAGAGTGGCTCTCAGATTGTCATTGAGGAGTTCTTGACCGGTCCGGAAGTTTCTGTGCTGAGTTTTACCGATGGAAAAACCGTAAAGCCCATGGTATCCTCTATGGATCATAAGCGTGCACTGGATGGAGATCAGGGTCTGAATACCGGTGGTATGGGTACAGTAGCACCGAACCCTTACTATACAGAGGAAATTGCACAGCAGTGCATGGATACAATTTTCCTGCCTACAATTCGTGCAATGGAGGCAGAGGGAAGACCGTTCCAGGGCTGTCTGTATTTTGGCTTGATGCTTACCCCAAAGGGACCAAAGGTAATTGAATACAATTGTCGTTTTGGCGACCCGGAAACACAGGTTGTTCTGCCATTGTTGGAAACAGACTTTGTGGATATTTTGCTTGCAATCTGGAATGGAACACTTGATCAGCAGCAGATCACCTGGAAAAAAGGCTGTGCAGCGTGTGTTGTTATGGCAAGTGGCGGATATCCGAAAAAATATACCACAGGCTTGCCAATTTCCGGTCTGGATGAAAAGGGACAGATTGATCGTTGCTTTGTGTACCATGCAGGGACAAAGCTGGAGGACGATCAGATTCTGACTGCCGGTGGACGTGTGCTTGGAGTTACTGCAACAGCAGATACTTTGCCCGAGGCTTTGGAAACTGCTTATGCAGGCGTTAAGACGATTTCCTGGCAGGATGTGCACTATCGCACAGATATCGGTCAGCGTGCATTAAAGGCACTTTCATAAGAATAGGCAGTCTTTTGTGAGGGACTGCTTTACGATAACCTGCGTTTGATTGCAGGCAAAAACACCCGGAGGCGTTTTATGAATTGTCATTTACCAGAATTGCGGGAAAAGACTGCAAAATTGACAACGTCTCCGGGTGTTTATCTTATGAAAAATGAAAAAGCGGAGATTATTTATATTGGAAAAGCAAAGAATCTGAAAAATCGGGTGACAAGTTATTTTCGGGAATCTGCTGACCATACCCCAAAAGTTGCAAGCATGGTGGAACAGGTTCGGGATTACGATTTTATTGTTACCGATTCAGAGTATGAAGCGCTGGTATTAGAATGCAGTTTGATTAAACAGCATCAGCCGAAGTACAACATTCTTTTAAAGGATGATAAGGGATATAGTTATCTTTGCTTTTCGGAAGAACCCTATCCAAGACTCACTGCGGAAAAAAACAAGAAGAAGCGTGGAGAATATCTTGGACCCTATATGAGTGGTATGGTGACACGAGAAACCGCCAAAGAAACCAATCGTGTGTTTCAGTTGCCTACTTGTCGGAAAAAGTTTCCGCAGGATTTTCATAAGACAAGACCCTGCCTGAATTTTCATATAAAGCAGTGTATGGGCGTTTGCCGGGGAAAAATTTCTCAACAGGCGTATGCCGAAATCATTGAACAGGCAAAGGCGTATATTCAAAATGGCAGTACGGATTCTGTCAAGAGAATGCAGGAAGAGATGGAACAGGCAGCAGAAGCTTTGGATTTTGAGCGTGCTGCGGTGTTGCGAGACAGAATTGCTGCCATTACCAAAGCAGGGGAAACGCAGAAAATTCTGGATGCAGCTTTGGAAGAAGCAGATGTGCTTGCTATGGCAGAACATAGCGGAACCCAGTGTGTTTCGATTCTTCGCTATCGTGGCAGACGCTTGTTTGATAAGGAAACCTTTTTCTTTCAGGAAACTGTTTCACGAGAAGAATTGTTGGAATCTTGTATGGTGCAATATTATGACCACCATAGAAATGACATTCCAAAACAAATTGTGTTAGAGTTTTCCTTGCCCAATGCAACGCTTTATGAGCAGTTGTTTACAAGCTTTGTGGGGGCAAAGGTGTCCTTGACAGTGCCACAGCGAGGAACGCTCTGTCAATTTGTGCAATTGTCCCGGAACAATGCCAATGAAGAACTTGCCCTTCGGTTTAACAGAACCGGAAAAGAGGTACAGGCGCTGGAAGAACTGGGAGCGGTTCTTGGCTTATCACAGCCTCCTCAGTATATCGAAGCATATGATATTTCCAATTTGTCCTCCACTGCCATTGTCTGTGGTATGGTTGTTTTTGAAAATGGCAGACCTTTGAAAAAGGCGTATAAACGCTTTCGTATGAAAGAACAAATGACACAGGACGACTATGCTTGTATGCGAGAAGCAATCACCAGACGAATGCAGCACTATCAGGCACAGGATGACCCCGGATTTTCCCGGTTGCCGGATTTGATTTTGCTGGATGGTGGACAGGGACATGTGAATACCATTGTGCCGGTGGTGCGTCAGTTTGGGCTGTCCGTTCCGGTGTATGGAATGGTAAAGGATCAGAAACACAGAACCAGAGCAATTTCCAGTAGTGGGGGAGAGATTTCTCTTACTGCCAATCGAAGTGCATTTCATTTGTTGACACGGATTCAGGATGAGGTGCACCGGTATTCTGTTGCCTATATGCATACACTGCATGGAAAATCTTCTTACCAACTGGAACTGACAAAGGTACGTGGAATTGGGGAGAAAAAAGCACAGAAATTGCTGGTGCAATATAAAACCATGGAGAATATGAAAAAAGCAACAGTAGAGGAACTTGCAAAGGCTGCCGGAGTAAATCTGGAAATTGCAAAAGAATTGTATACTGTGCTTCAGAAAATCTAATTTTTTTGTCAAACCTCTGGACATTTTCTGTTATTTGATGTATAATAAGAATATCGTAGGCTTTTCTGCAACAGAAAATGGATTCTGTGTGCTGTTTTGTACTGCGAACAAAGGAGTAGAAAATCATATGCGTGTGATTGCCGGAAGTGCAAAGGGAAGAAAGTTGAAAACATTGGAGGGCATGGAGGTGCGTCCGACCACAGATAAGGTAAAGGAGGCAATTTTCTCTGCCATTCAGTTTGATTTACCGGGGGCTGTTGTGCTGGATTTGTTCGCAGGAAGCGGTCAAATGGGAATTGAGGCACTAAGTCGTGGTGCAGAACGTGTGGTGTTTGTTGACAATTCTTCTCGTTCTCTCTCTGTGACACGTGAAAATCTTGCATCTGTGGAACTGTGTGAACAGGCACATCTTCATCAGATGGATGCAATCTCTTTTCTGCGTAGTACAACAGAACAATTTCATATTGCAATTCTGGATCCGCCTTATCGCAAGGGACTTCTTCTGGAACTGTTGCCACTGTTAGAATCCAAAATGGAATCGGAGGGAAAGGTTATCTGTGAACATGAAACCGGACTCTCGTTGCCGGATTCCATTGGTGCGTTACAACAGAGCAAACAGAGAAAATATGGCGCAATTACTGTGACTACCTATGTTTGCAGAAGAGAGGAGCAAGGATCATGAAACGGATAGCAGTATGTCCCGGAAGCTTTGATCCGGTTACTTTGGGTCACGTGGATATTATTACGAGGGCTTCTCAATTGTTTGATGAAGTGATTGTTTTGATTTCCAAGAATATCTTGAAAAGTCAGGCGTGCTTTACTTCGCAGGAACGAAAAGAAATGATTCTTATGGCGACAAGTTCCTTGCCCAATGTAAGAGTTGATATGTCAGACGGACTTCTGGCAGAATATGTTAAGGAAGCCGGTGCAATTGCAATTGTAAAGGGACTTCGTGCTGTCAGCGATTTTGAATACGAATTCCAGATGGCACTTGCAAATCGAAAGCTGTATAACGGTGCAGAAACGGTTTTTTTGACGACAACAGCAGAAAATATGTATTTAAGTTCAAGCGTGGTAAAACAAATTGCAGCATTTGGTGGAGATATCAGTCATTTTGTTCCGGTGGAGATTTTAGACGTGATTCAGAAACGGTTTAATACAATATATAATCGCCCATGAGAAAAAGTTTTAAGACCCTGTTGCTTGATGAAAAGGAGGAAGCTATTATGAATATTGAAGAAATACTGAACGATATGGAGGATCTTTTGATGCACTCCAAGCCAATTCCCTTTGCAACCCATCGGGCTGTTATTGATGCGGATCGGATGCGGGATTTGCTTGGTTCTGCACAAAGAAGCATTCCTGCGGAAATCAAGCGTGCAAAACTCATTGACTCTGATTGTGATCGGATCATTGAAGAGGCAAGGGCAAAGGCAGAAGCAATTATTCAGGACGCTGAGTCAAGAGCGCAGAGAATGCTTTCGGAAGAAGTAATTTTGCAGGAGGCAAAGAAACGTGCACTGGACATGCTGACAAAAGCACAGAACGGATCAAACGATATCAAAGAAGCTGCGGAAAAATATGTCCAACATTTGCTTGATGATGCACAGATCTATTTTCAGAACGGTTTACAAGAGGTACAGCAAACAAAAAACAAGATTGAGGATATTAAAAAATAATAAAATTAAGTTTTGTTTGAAAGTTTAAAATATAAGTAACATTTAGACATGTTTTTTTGTTATACTGATAGAAAAGAGGAAAGATGCACGATGCAGCAGGGAAAAGCAGATTTTCCGGGGATTTCCGGGGTTGTGGCTTGCTGCATGGTGGAAAGGGTGTGAATGTATCATGGATAAAATTGATGCAATGCTTATTACTTTGCTACAGGAAAATGCCAGAGCGCCACTGAAACTTCTGGCATCAAAGGTGTTCTTGTCTGCACCGGCAGTTTCTTCCAGAATTGATAAACTCGAAAAGCAGGGGATCATTCTGGGATATAATACTGTAATTGATCGGCAGAAACTTGGATATCACATCACGGCGTTTATCAACCTGGAACTTTCCGCAGATCAGAAATCTGAGTTTTATCCCTTTATCAATAATTGCCCCAATGTCCTGGAGTGCAATTGCGTTACCGGTGTTTACTCTATGCTGATTAAGGTGGCTTTCCCATCGACGCAGGAGTTGGATACCTTTATCGGAAAAATTCAGCGTTTTGGCAATACATCGACACAGATTGTATTTTCTACGCCGGTTCCGAATCGGGAAATTATGGTTGAACCAAATGCGTAAGCAGGATAAAACGAATAACCGCAGCTTTAGAATTTTCTATGCTGCGGTTTTTTCATAAGGACAAAGCGTTTGTGTGGAGTCGCCTTAAAAGGAGGGATGACGTATTTTACGGTTATGGATGGGTTGTCCGGGCTGTGGAAA
>CAYXKI010000087.1:0-6563 GCA_964465095.1 uncultured Ruminococcus sp. | reverse complement strand
TGGGAGATGGGATTCGAACCCACGATCTTCGGGACCACAATCCGACGCTTTAACCAGCTAAGCTACACCCACCATAGCTACGCCTTGCAATGGAAATACAAGACAATTGGCGCGCCTTACTGGATTCGAACCAGTGGCTTACTGCTTAGAAGGCAGTTACTCTATCCAGCTGAGTTAAAGGCGCATATTGGAGCGGGTGATGGGAATCGAACCCACGTAACCAGCTTGGAAGGCTGGAATTCTACCATTGAACTACACCCGCAGTTGCATTGCTCCTGTCGTAATCGACTTATATATTATAGCATACTTCATCCAATCTGTCAAGTTTTTTTTCCAAACAAATTAAAGTGAAATTTGCTTCTGTAAAACGATTTAACTTAAAAAACAAAACCATGCATTGGAAAATGTGGAAAATGCGTCATGAATGGATAAAAAGTAGGCGCAAGACTTGATTTTTCCGAATTTCAGTGGTATAATAAAAGATGTTTTTTGTGGATATAGGCGAGATTGTACAATTTTTGCGCAGAATTGCCTTGAGAAGAGATTGGCGCACCGGATGTTGGAACTTTGTGTGGTGCTGCTTCTATAGAGAGGACGGAGAATATGGCGAAAAAACCGACTTATAATAATGAGAGCATCACGGTTTTAAAAGGACCGGATAAGGTGCGAAAGCGTCCGGGGGTTATTTTCGGATCAGATGGACCGGATGGCTGTGCGCATTCTATTTTTGAAGTCATTTCTAATTCCATTGATGAAGCCAGAGCAGGCTTTGGCAGTAAGATCGTGGTTACACGGTATCATGACAATTCTGTTGAGGTAGAGGACTTCGGACGAGGCTGCCCTGTTGATTTCAACAAGAATGAGAATCGTTATAACTGGGAACTGGTTTATTGCGAACTGTATGCCGGCGGGAAGTATGATGCAAGCGATGACAATTATGCGTACTCTCTTGGACTGAACGGACTTGGTCTTTGTGCGACGCAGTTTGCATCTGCTTATATGGATGTAGAAATTGTAAGAGATGGCTTTCAGTACAATCTTCACTTTGAAAAAGGTGAGAATGTAGGGGGATTGGAGAAAAAGCCCACAAAGAAAAAGCAGACCGGTACACGGACAAAGTGGCTGCCGGATCTGGACGTGTTTACGGAGATCGAAATCCCGGATGAATATTACTGCGATACCCTTCGGCGACAGGCAGTGGTGAATCCGAATCTGCTTTTTGTTTATCGGAAGCAGGAGGAAGACGGCAGCTTTACAGAGCGGCAATTTCTTTATGAAAACGGCATTGCGGACTATGTGCAGGAAATTGTCGGAGAGCAGAATCAGACCTCGATCCAGAATTGGAGCTGTCAACGAGAGGGACGTGACCGGGAGGATAAGGCAGACTATAAGGTAAAGCTAGGGGTTGCCTGGACATTTTCCAATCAGGTACAGAAGATTGAATATTACCATAATTCCAGTTGGTTGGAACATGGTGGTTCTCCGGATAAGGCAGTAAAACAAGCCTTTGTCTCCCAGATTGACACCTATCTTCGACAGAACAACAAGTATCTGAAAAATGAGTCTAAGCTGAAATTTGAAGACGTGGAGTCGAGTCTTGTGTTGATTTCCTCCAGTTTCTCGACGGAAACAAGCTATGAGAACCAGACCAAGAAAGCGATTACCAACAAATTTATTTATGAGGCTATGACAGAGTTTCTGAAACATCAGTTGGAAATCTATTTTATGGAGAATCCGGATGAGGCAGATAAAATTGCAGCACAAGTGCTGATTAATAAGCGTAGTCGGGAAAATGCGGAAAAGACACGACTGAATCTGAAGAAAAAGCTGACCGGTACCATAGATGTTACCAATATGATCCCGAAATTTGTAGATTGCCGTAGTAAGGATTTGTCCAGACGGGAATTGTATATTGTAGAGGGTGACTCCGCGTTGGGTTCTGTAAAGATGGCAAGAGATGCAGAATTTCAAGCGGTTATTCCGGTACGAGGGAAGATTCTGAACTGTTTGAAAGCGGATTACAATAAGATCTTCAAAAATGATATTATTACCGATATTATGAAGCTGTTAGGCTGCGGTGTAGAGGTAAACACAAAGGCGAACAAGGAACTTTCTACTTTTCATCTGGATGGACTGCGTTGGAATAAGATTGTCATCTGTACCGATGCGGATGTAGACGGATTCCAAATCCGCACTTTGATTCTCACGATGCTTTATCGTCTTACGCCGACTTTGATTGAAAAGGGCTATGTCTATATTGCAGAATCGCCACTGTTTGAGATTACTACCAAAAAGCGCACCTATTTTGCCTATACTGAAAAGGAAAAGACAGAGATCCTTGAGAAAATCGGGGAGGAAAAATATACGCTTCAACGTTCAAAAGGTCTTGGCGAAAATGAGGCAGATATGATGGCACTTACCACAATGAATCCGGAAACACGCCGTCTGATTCAGGTAACGGCTGCCGGTGTGGAAGATACTGCTTATATGTTTGATATGCTGCTTGGCGATAATCTGCAAGGCAGAAAAGAGTTTATTGCGGAGTTTGGCAGCGATTATCTTGAACTGGCAGATATTTCGTAAGGAGGTAAAGAATGGCGAGAAAAAAACAACCTGCGAAGCCGAAAAAATCCACGATGCAAGATGCTTATATTGCAGGGGCAGGCATTGTAGAGGAAGAGAAGATTACAGAGACACTGGAAAAGAACTATATGCCCTATGCAATGAGCGTTATTATTTCCAGAGCACTGCCAGAGATTGATGGCTTTAAGCCATCGCATCGAAAGCTTTTGTATACCATGTATAAAATGAATCTGCTTACCGGCAATCTGACGAAGTCAGCGAATGTGGTGGGACAGACTATGCGTCTGAATCCTCATGGAGATAGTGCGATTTATGAAACCATGGTGCGTCTGGCACGAGGGAATGAGGCATTGCTTCATCCTTATGTACAGTCCAAGGGAAACTTCGGAAAAGCTTATTCCAGAGATATGGCATATGCTGCTTCTCGTTATACAGAGGTAAAACTGGAACTCATCTGTAATGAATTGTTCCGGGATATTGACAAGGATACCGTAGATTTTGTGCCGAACTATGACAATACCATGCAAGAACCGACGTTGTTTCCTACAACCTTTCCAACGGTTCTGGTCAATGCAAATGTGGGAATTGCGGTTTCTATGGCAAGCAATGTCTGCCCCTTTAATCTGGCAGAGGTTTGTGAAACGGCGATCGGTGTGATTAAGAATCCGAATCATGATATTCTCTCTACTCTGAAAGGACCGGATTTCCCCGGCGGTGGGTTCCTTTATTACGATGAAGAAGAATTAAAGAAAATCTATGATACCGGAAGAGGAAGCGTTCGTGTTCGCTCGAAATGGAATTATAACAAGCAGGACAATTGTCTGGAAGTCACAGAGATTCCTTACAGTACTACAATTGAGGCGATTATTGATAAAATTGTAGATTGTATCAAACAGGGAAAATTGCGAGAGGTTTCCTATGTCCGGGATGAAACAGATATTGACGGCTTAAAAATTGCCATTGATCTGAAACGTGGAACAGATCCGGAAAAAGTCATGCAAAAACTCTTCCGGATGACACCGTTGCAAGACAGCTATTCTTGCAACTTTAACATTTTGGTCGGCGGTACGCCAAAGGTAATGGGTGTCCGGGAGATTCTGGAGGAGTGGACGGCTTTTCGTCTGGAATGCGTGCGAAGACGGCTTTGCTTTGACTTGAAGAAAAAGCAGGAAAAGCTTCACTTGCTTCTTGGTTTGGAAAAGATTCTGCTGGATATTGATAAGGCGATCCGCATTGTTCGGGAAACAGAAGAGGAAGCGGACGTTGTTCCCAATTTGATGATAGGCTTTGGAATTGATGAGATCCAGGCAGAGTATGTGGCAGAAATCAAGCTGCGTCACCTGAACCGAGAATATATTCTCAAGCGTACCCAGGAAACGGATCAGTTGAAAGCGGATATTGCAACGCTGGAAGAAATTCTGAAAGATCCGAAAAAAATGAAAAAAATTATTGTGGATGAGTTGAAGGAAACAGCGAAGAAGTATGGTCAGCCCAGAAAGACGTTGTTTTACTATGCTTCTGATATTCAGGAAGAAACAGAGGATGAGGACATTCCGGATTATCCGGTACATCTGTTTCTGTCAGAAAGTGGCTATTTCAAGAAAATTACCCCTGCGTCCTTGCGGATGAGTAGCGAACAGAAGCTGAAAGAGGACGACCGTATGGTTTGCCATCTGGAGACCAACAATCGGATTGAACTGCTCTTTTTCACCAATCAGCAGCAGGTGTATAAAACAAGAGCCAGTGAATTCGGAGAGTCCAAAGCCAGCGTGATGGGAGATTATATCCCGGCAAAACTTGGATTTTCTGAGGGCGAATTTGTTACACAGATGATTGCAACTTCGGATTACAAGGGAGATTTGTTATTCCTTTTTGCAAATGGAAAAGCTGCACGTGTACCGCTTTCTGCGTATGCCACAAAGACCAATCGGAAAAAGCTGCAAAAAGCATATAGCGGAAAATCCCCACTGTTGAAAATTTTACAGTTGCCAACAGAGGATGGTGCTTGTTCTGTATTCTTGCGTACCGATGGAAATCGTGCAATGCTTTTTGATGCTGCATTGGTGGCAGTAAAGGCAACAAGAGATACGCAGGGGGTACAGGTAATCACGTTGAAAGCCAAGCATCAGATTTGCGAAGCCAGAATTCTCACAGAGGATGAGGCAGAGGAATTGAAAAAATATCGTGTAAAAGTGATTCCTGCAACCGGTGGCATGGCAAAAGATCTCCCCGGCACAGGACAAATGGCATTGCTTTAAGGTAACACTTTGAAATGTCGCCTTAATAAGCATTAAAGAGAAAAAGGCTTGTGCCTTAAAAAATCGCCCCAGTTTCCGAAAAAACCGGGGCGATTCTTTTGGTTTTTGAAATGGAGGAGTGGGTTACTGCATCTTATAGGAGTCGATCATCTTTTTCACCATCTGTCCGCCAATTGAGCCAGCCTCTCTTGCGGTCAGGTTGCCGTTGTATCCCTGCTTGAGGGTTACACCGACTTCGTTTGCGGATTCCATCTTAAAGCGCTCCAGCGCCTCTCTGCCCTTCTGGGTAAGTTCATTTTTCATGTTCGTTTTCTCCTTTTCGTGTTCCTTGCAGCCGTATCGCTGCAATACTAGTATGTCACAATGTGCTTGTTCTATTATAGGTAGTTTTTTGATAAAAGACGACCTGAAAATTCCTGTATTTATTTTTGACACATTGCACAAAACTTTTGTTATTTTGTACGAAAATTGCAAAGAAAAAAGCGATTTTAATTGCCATGATCGAGGCAAGTTACAAAGACCATATCATTGACAAAGAAACATATCAGAGAATGTTGAGAGAGGTGATCGGGTAAAAAATCCCCTTAATCAGTTGCATTTTTATCTTAGATATGCTATACTAATGATAACAAAATTCGGAGGTGAAATTCATGGAACGCTATTTCAACATTACCGGTGCGTGCAATCCGCAGGAGCATTACATGGTAAATCTGGACAGCCGTCTTGCAGAAATCAAAAAAATGGTGGACACAGGGAAGTATTTTGTTATCAATCGTGGGAGACAGTATGGGAAAACTACGACATTAAAGGCTCTGGAGAAGTATTTGATGCAGGACTATATTGTCGTGCGGATGGACTTCCAAAGGGTTAGTTCGTCTGAATTTCAGCAGGAAGGGACATTTGTAAAAGCTTTTGCAAGAATTCTTTGGTCTGTGCGAAATATACGTTCGTATATGAGTGAAGATATTCAGTCAGAAATTAAAACGATGAAATATAGCAAGGAATTTGTACTAGATGATTTGTTTTCCGTGCTGAGTGATTGGTGTGATGAAGCAGAAAAACCAATTATACTTATTATTGATGAAGTAGACAATGCCTCTAATAATCAGGTATTTCTCGACTTTTTGGCACAGCTAAGAGGATATTATCTGGAAAGAAACGATAGACCGACATTCCAATCTGTAATTCTTGCCGGTGTGCATGATATTCGCAACCTCCGTCAAAAAATCCGTCCCGATACAGAACACAAGCACAACAGCCCATGGAATATCGCCTCACCTTTTGATGTGGATATGAGCTTTTCGGTGCAAGACATTGCAGGAATGCTTAACGATTACGAGAAGGATCACCATACCGGAATGAATATAGAGGAAATTTCGCAGTTGATTTATGATTATACCTCCGGGTATCCTGTGCTGGTGTCCCATATCTGCAAAACAAACGATGAAATGTTAGGAAAAGATATTCGTTGGACTTCTGAGGGCATTGTTCAGGCGGCAGGTATTCTCGTTTCCACCAAGCAGGTTCTGTTTGAATCCTTGATGGGCAAATTGGAAGACGATGAGGAACTGAAAAAGTGTATTTATGCGATTTTGATGAATGGCGATACATTTTCCTATAATCCGGACGACAGTTCCGTTGATATGGCTTTGATGTATGGATTCGTCAAGGTGGAACATGGCTGTGTGCAGATTGCAAATCGCATTTTTGAGACAAGATTGT
>CAYXKI010000086.1:0-6618 GCA_964465095.1 uncultured Ruminococcus sp. | reverse complement strand
CACAACTGCTGTAAACATAGCAGCCGAGCCTGCCTGCACGATTTTTGCACAATCTAACAGCGCATCTGACACACAATCTTTGTGCGGTGTTTCCCTTAAAAAACCTTGACACAATATACTTTTTGTGATATCATAATATATGTTAGCAATTTGGCTTTCTGTTTGCCATAAAATCAGATTTCTGATTCAAAATGAGTCTTTCATCAGTTTCAGAATTTTAAGGAGAACCAATGGATAATGAAAAAACTACTCCATTTTTGGATGAAAATCCTGATGAAATTAATATTAATGAAACATCCCCTCCACCGGATACTTCTGTCGAAGCAGAAACAGAATCTTCACCCGACGTTTTCGATGAAGATAATGATGCAACCGTGACAGATATTGATGATAAAAATACTGAACCGGATAATGCTCCTCTAACCACATCAGCCAATATTCTTGATAACGAATTATCTGACGAAGCGGTTCTACCGCCAAAGAAATCGACTGCGGTTAGAATAAAAGAAATTGCTCCAAAAATCAACGATTTTTTTCATAAATGTGGATTCACCGACAAGCTTCTCCTGAGATTTCTCGGAGTGTATCTGATTATTTCCGGCTTGAACTTCTCCGCTACAAAAGATGACATAGATCCTATCACCCAGTGGCGTGACTATGTAACAGACTTTGGAATTGGAAAAAATCTCATCTGGCTTTTGGTGGGATTTCTCATTCTTACAACTATCCATTTCTTCGTCCAGAAAAAATATCAAGTTTTCGACCAACTTGCAACCTTTGCCGGAGTAATTATCTTTGCTCTTTCCACAATGTGGCGAAGCAGTCTTTCCGATAACGCACGATTCTATATGTGTATTCCACTTATTGTGGTATCAGTTATTTTTATCGCTTATGCTGTCGGGAAAACTGACCGGGAACTTTATGAAAAACTTCCTACGTGGCTTGCAGGACTAATCGTTATAACTGCGGCAATAGCTGTTACTTTATTTGTTGCAATTACAACTATTGCACATAACAACTCTTATGGAACATCTTGCTATGATTTCGGCATTTTCGTCCAAATGTACCACTCTATAACAAGCAACCTTACCGCTGTTACTACCTGTGAAAGAGATACTGTTCTTTCTCATTTTAATATACACGCATCATACATCTACTATCTCCTTGCACCGATTTATTATCTTTTCCCAAGCGGAAACACACTGCTTGCGGCACAAGCGGTTCTTGCTATGGGAGGAGTTGTTCCTCTTTTCCTCATTGCAAAAAAGCACGATTATAAGGGATTTCCCCTTGTATTTGTCTGCCTGATTTATGTTTTCTGTGCCGGAATTCTTTCTCCCTGCTACTACGATTTCCACGAAAATGCATTTCTTCCGACACTTCTTATGTGGCTGCTTTATGCGGCTGACCAAAGGAAATACGTTCTCTTCTACGTAATGTCCATAATTACCTGCATCGTAAAAGAGGATGCGCCACTTTATGTCATATGCATTTCTCTTTACCTCTTCTTTGATGAAAAACGTCTGAAAAGAATAAATGGTATTATTATGACCGTTATTTCTGGAGCATATTTCATGTTCATAAATAACTGGCTTGCCAAAAACGGAGACGGTGAGATGATGGCATCAAGTCGTTTCGGTAATCTTACCATAAATTCAGAGGACGGATTTGTTGGTATTATTAAAAATGTTCTTGTGGATCCGGCATACTTCTTCAGTCAGTTTCTTACAAGACGAAATGATGCAGATACGCCTGAACAAATGCTGATATTCCTACTTCAGATTGTCCTTCCGCTGCTTTTCCTTCCATTCATAACAAAGAAAATCCACAGATTCCTTTTGATCATTCCGTTTGTAATTATGAATCTAGTTGTTGGTTCAGGATATGGATATGCATCCTCCATTGGCTATCAGTACATCTTCGGACCGTCCTGCCTGCTGATTTATATGCTTCTGATCAATTGCGATGATTTTGAACCTGATAAACGAAACACATTTGTAACATGCTCCGCTGTTGCTTCTCTTATAATGACTGTCTCGCTGCTTTCCGGAAATATACGTTATTACGAAAATTACAGTGAGCGGAAAGAATCTTTTCAAGAAATCCAAGAATGCCTTGATTCTATTCCGGATGATGTTTCAGTTGCTTCAAATACATGGTATCTACCGCATATTGCGAACAGAGATGAACTTTTCATTCTCGATAACAATGACTTCCAGATTGATGCGGAATCAGATTCATTTGTTGCATTCAACGAACTAGAACGTTATGACTTCCTTGTTATGAATTATAATGACACATATATTCAGGATGCAGTTGAATATCTGATTGACAATGGTTTCGTTCTTTATAACGAAGCAAGCAACGCTGCCGGACACGTTGTTATTTACGCAAGAGCAGAATACGCTCAAAACTAAAGCTCCTATAAACGGCGATACAGAACAAAAATTGCACGGTGTCGCCATAAAAAAATCCAGAATTTTTTTTAAACGCCCCCTTTGTTAGACAATATGGTATCATAGAAATGTGCCAATAAAAATCTAACAAAAGGGGGCGTTTTTTGCGTGATATTATTTTTACGCAATCCGGCAAAAAACGTCTACGCATCTGACACTTGGCTTTGTGCGATGTCGCCACACAAAAACTTTCCCTTGACACATTTCCTTGATTATGGTATACTTATCCTGTAAATTCGAAATATCTATAGCAATATTATTTCATATGATTTCGCTTATAGGGAAGAAAGGGGAAAATCAATATGACGCAAGAGGAAAAGCGACAGCAACTCAAGCAGCAAATTGCCGCTTTAGAAACAGAATTGTCGCAATTAGACAAAACGCAATCCGGTACACAGAACGCACCACCACCGCCTGTGCAACAACCTTATCCATATACCAATCCAATGCCAAATCAGCAAATGAGACAGCCCTATGCACCCTTTAATGCACCACCGGTTCCACCTGTTTCACAAAAAAAGAAACGGGATGTAGAAACCGGCTTTGGAAAAAATGTACTGGGGATTCTTGCCTCTGCACTAATTCTGGTTGGCGTTGTGCTGTTGGCATATGCCTCCGGATCGAAACTGGTTCAACTGTTAGGAATCTTTTTCGTCGGTGGCTTTCTTACGGTTGTCGGTCTATTTGGTGCACGACGCAAAGCCTCTGCTTTTCGCAATTTTTTCCTGATTTTTTCCGGATGTGGCACAGGAATTCTCTATCTGGGATTGTTCTTGGCATACTGGTACTATCAGCTTATCCCGGCACTGGTACTCTATCTTTTACTGCTTGCCTGGATCGGACTCATGTACCTTTTATCCAGATATCGCTCTCTGGTTTTCCAGATCATTGGACAGATTGGGACACTGGTCTCCATTGCCCTACTCTATCCCAGAGGGTTCTTCAATCCTACATTTTATTCTTCTGCGCCATGGGAAGCAATTCAGCGTGTCCTTTGGCTTACGGGATTTATTTTAATCGCTATGGTGTTCTACTGCCTGACCAATCAACACCGGAATCCGCATTTGCGATTGATCCCTTTTTATCTCAGTGGAATTTGCAGCCTTTTTCTCACGGCAAGGCTATCAGAACTGACACAGATTCGCCCATTTTTCTCAGAAAGCCAATGGAGAATTTACGAGGCAATTGCAATTTCAGGAATTGTTCTGCTTTGTCTGATTCTCCTTTTCCAATATGGCTATGAGATTCGTTACTTTTCAAAAAGTGAACCGATTTCTACTGCTTCTTGGCTGCTTCGCTATCTGCCAACCGTAGGATTTGTATGCATCTTGCTTTCTTGGCTACAATTTATTTTGGATGGACAAGGTCAGAATTTGTCCTTGCTGCTGTCCTGTCTGGGCTTCTTGGGATTCTGGGTTTTGGCACAAAAAAGCCGGGATTTTTCTTTCGGTTATCTTGTTGCTCTTCTTCTTACCACAGGCAGCATTCTGGTTTTCCTGTTCCGCTGTACACCGGCAATACGACTCCTTGATTGGGGAATTCTGCTTTTGATTCTCTGTGGAATCGGACGGTATCGTGGTTTTTCTTGCTATTACAAGCTTGCCTATGGACTGTTCCTTTTTCTCTCCTGGGCACTATTGCCATCGGTATTTTCTGCGTTGCCATACAGAACCGTTTTGCAATATGCATTTGTTTTCTTTTCTTTGTGCAACTGTCTTGTTCTATTCTATTTCTATCCAATCCGACAAGACAAAAAGCTGCATCTTCTTCCGCTGATCGGAAATTTTCTTGCGATGATGATTCTCTGGACAGTTCCTCTGGAACGTCCTCAGCTTCTTCAGCAGATTCTCTTTACAATTTCTTCCTGCGCTGTCTATCTGATCAACTCCGGAAACTATTTTCAGGAAACAAAAAAAGAAAATCCTGTTCTTCAGCTATTTTTCGCCCTCAAGCATTTTGTTCTGGTGCTGTTTCTGGAAGCACTCTGGCACTTTGACAGCTTCTGGCTATTCCTTGGGTGGTGTGGATTGGCGCTGATTTACACCGCATTAGGAATTTCCAAAAGCAAAACAGCCCTCACAATCTCTGGTTGGAGTCTGGAACTGGCTACCATGGTGATTCTTCTTTTCTACCATAACAATCCAAGCCGTATTCTCTGCGCAGCAGTTGGCTTTGGGATTCTCTACTGTTTCCATCGCTATCCTTTTCCACAGGCAAAGAGTATTTCCAAATTGACAAAACGCTTTTTTGCCATCCCCTGTGCTGGGCTGTTGCTCCTTGGACTCTGGGGACTCTATTGTGAGCGTTTTTCTGCACTGTTGCAGTGGATTTTCTTGCCGATTCTGGGTGCCGGAATTCTGGCACTTGGATGGTTTGCACTCGAAAAATTTCATCACTATCGAAGCTTTGCAACCTCGATTGCAGGAACTGGGTTTGCGATTCTCTTACTCTATCTTCTTCTCCATATTCCCTCTGACACAATTCCTTATGACCTTGTTCTCTGTATTCCGCTCTTGCTTTGGGTTCTGTTGGGGTGTATTCTCGGAAAACGCCGACCCGATTGCTTTCAGCCCTTAACGACAGCGGGTGCTCTTATTTCTGCCATTGTACTATTAAAACGCTTACAGCCTATCAACATGCTACCATCCCAGACAAGTTCCATTCAATGGATCTGGAACTATACCGCAACACTGGCGTTTCTACTGATTTCCCTGGCATTAATCACCAAATTCACCTATCGTGGGAACAAAAAAGATGACATTACACTTCTGATTGCGAACAGCATTGCACTTCTTTCCCTTCTTCTGGGGAGACCGAATTTTCTCTATACAATCGCTACGAAAGCTGAATATTATCAAGCAGAACTTCTTCTTACTACACAATTTCTTTTCCTATTCGGCGCATATCTCTTTCAATATTCTGTACAAATGCATCATTATCACAAAACGTGCAGCGCCAACGATAAAGTGTGGCTATTGCACTATCTCCCCACACTGTGTAGCCTTGCTTTGATCAGCATGTCCTGGACAACATCTGCAAGTGATGATTTTGACGTTCTTGCTTCTATTTCTGAGACGACAGCCCTTTTCTGGGAGTCGCTTCCCTTCTTTGCAAGCGCAGTTCTTATTTTTGGGTTCTGGATTTTTGCACAAAAGAAACGAATGCCAACCACGAAACATAACGCTATGTTTCTCCTTACTCAAGGCTGTGTCTTTCTCTTACTCCTTCTTGCACCGGAGGAAACTGTATGGGTACGGCTTGGCTTCTGGCTTGGATTTTTGCTGATTCTGACAGCGATGGGACTATGCAAACGCAGAAATTTATATGTACAAACAAGCTATGCCCTATTCCTCTTTGGAACATCGCCGATTCTATATTCCCTTTTCAGTTCTCTGTCTATGCGCCAGACCTATACCTGGATCTTTGCCATTACGGCGCTGATTAACTGCGTAGTAACGCTATTCTGCCGAAAAAAGCGCAGCAAAAAGCTGAATACCGTCAGCATCGTATACAATGCCTTTGCAATGATCGTTATCAGCTTTCTTCTCATTTCCAACATCAATTTTGAATTTCTCCATGACATTTTCTATCTTTCTCTTCCGGAAAAAATTCTTCTTGCTGTGGCAGAAATCGCTACCTTTTCGCTACAAAGCGGACAGCTTCTACAAAACAGAAAATCAAAACTCTACGAATTTCTCTTTGGATTCAAATATACCATTCTTCTGGCGATTTTGTTTTGTGGATTTGAAGCGCCAAAGCTTTTGCTGACAATCTGCCTGATTCTACTTGCTATGGGAGAGATCCTCTTTGGATTTTGTACCAGCCGTAAGGTTCTTCGCATTTATGGACTGTACCTGATGCTTCTGAGCATTTGTAAGCTGACGCTGTTTGATATCTCTTACGACCGCCTGTTCCAACGTGCCATTGGCTTCCTACTCTGTGGGCTGTGCTGCTTTGGAATCAGTTTCCTCTATTATTTTATGAATGGAAAATTGGGGCAACGAAAGCAAACGCACGCAGAGGAAAAATAATTTTCTTGCAATTTTCCTTTCTATATGGTATAATAAGAAAAACAGCACCGCATAAACCTTTGTGCGGTGTTGTTATGGCGACACCGCACAAAGATTGTGCGTCAGATGCGCCGTCAGATTTTTTGTCAGAT
>CAYXKI010000085.1:0-6634 GCA_964465095.1 uncultured Ruminococcus sp. | reverse complement strand
CGTTCCAAGAGTCGGGACGAATGATGGAACTGAGGAAGATTTATTTGTCTTTGGAGAATGAAAAGTAATATGACAAAACAAAGGTAGCACAGGCATAAAAGTTTTTTGGTGCAGCAATTTTGTCAAAAATGCTGCCGAGGGTCAAGGGGCGAGAAGCCCCTTGTCGCTGTCCGCAGACAGCGAAACACTCTGCGCAATACTCATGCGCGCGGCGAAGAGGGTGAGAAAAGCGACAGCTTTTCGAGGGAGAGCGAACAAGACCGCTCTCCCTTTCTAGATGCACGAGAACGCCAAACCCTTGAAAATGTTCCAGTGGAACATTTTCAACGAAACGAAACGAAACCAATCCCCCCAAAAAAAGCTTCTATGTCTGGGTGAACTTTTCTCGTACGTTTATGCAAAATCGCCTCCCTTTTTGGGGAGGCTTTTTATTTTCTTATTGAAATCCCCAGCGTTTCTTACTATGTCCATAGACGCTGACGACAATTCCAAGTGCCAGATACATACTCACTGTAGCAGTACCACCGGCACTGACAAAGGGGAGCGGTACGCCGATAACCGGTGCAACTTTCAGCACCATGCCGATATTCATAATACAGTGAATCAGCAGCATGGAAAACACGCCGACACAGAGAAACAGTCCAAGCTTGTCTTTGGCACGATAGCCATTATAAAGGGTTTTCAGGCAGAGAAATGCCAGCACCAGAATGACTGCCATTGCCCCTACAAAGCCAAGTGCCTGCCCCACCTGTGCGAACATAAAGTCGTTGTGAATCTCCGGAACGGAAACATAGGCATCTTTCCCGGAAAAAAGCCCGACCCCAAAGATTTTTCCCTGTGCCAAGGCAGCAAGTCCTTTGTCTTGCTGATACTCAATGTTCTCCGGGTCAGATCCGGGGTTGAGAAGCACCAGAATACGCTTTTTGTGGGTGTCTCCCAAGAGAAAATTCCACGCAAAAATCAACAGCACCGGAATGGCAATGAGAAATCCCAGAATATACCGCCAAGAAATCCGGGCAGCAAAAAGCATTCCCAGAAACATGACAGCAAATACAATGGCAGTACCATAGTCCCCTTGTAACGCAATCAATCCGGTGGGAATCGCCCCGTGAATGCATAGAAGTAGCATGTGTAAGGGCTTGTTCATGTTCTCCTCGTCCTTTGCCAGATGGAGGGAAAAGGTGAGAATAAAGGTAAGCTTTAAAAGTTCCGAGGGCTGGAACTGGATAAACCCAAGGTTCAGCCACGCCTGGTCATCTGCCCCGGCTCGTTTGTGCCCCAGTGCCGTAAAGCAGAGCAGGGTCAGGACCACTGCCACCGGCGCATAGAGAAACCAGAGGCGGACAATTTTGTGATAGTCAATGGCAGCCAGCACCAAAAGGCTTGCAATGCCAAGCCCACAGGAGAAAAGCTGTGTCCGGTAATAGCTTGCCCCTACAGAACTGGAGATGCCGTTTTGCCAGATGGAATACAAAAGGAGAATGCTAAGCCCGGAGCAGAGAAGTGCTGCGAAAATCAAGGATTTGTCTAAGGTTCTCCAATACCTTGCAAGCCAGATGGGCTCTTTTTCTTTTTTTGCGGATTGATAGTTTCTGTTCATGTGATTCCTTCGTTCTTAGAACAAGTTCTTAATTTGTCCAGTATTTTCGATCCAGACTCCGGAACTGTGCTGCCGCAGCAATGTGTGGCTTGCGGATGAGTTCGCTTTGATCCAGATCTGCAATGGTTCGTGCAACCTTTAAAATGCGGTCATACGCACGGGCACTCAGTCCAAGCCGTTCAAAAACTGCCCGAAGCAGCGTAAGTGCCTCTTTGTCCATTTTGCAATATTGTTGAAGCATTCCTGCCGGAATCTGGGCGTTGCAGAAAATTCCTGTCCCGGCAAATCGTTTTTGTTGCAGCAAACGGGCAGCCTGTACCCGGGTGCGGATTTGTTCTGAAGATTCTGCCTTGCTTTCTCCGGAGAGATCTTCAAAAGAAACCGGTTCTACTTCAATGTGTAAATCAAACCGATCCAGAAGTGGACCGGAAATTCGTCCTAAATATTGGTGTACCTGCTTGTTGGAACAGGTGCATTTTCGCTTCGGGTGTCCGAAATAGCCACAAGGGCAAGGGTTCATCGCCCCTACCAGCATAAAAGTACAGGGATAGGACACCGTCCCGGAAGCCCTTGTAATGGTAACTTTCCGATCCTCTAGGGGCTGTCGCATAAGTTCCAGGGTGTGGCGGTCAAATTCTGCAAGTTCATCCAGGAATAATAAACCGTTGTGAGAGAGAGAAACCTCTCCCGGACGAGGAATTGTCCCGCCGCCTACAAGCCCAGCACCGGAAATGGTGTGGTGTGGGGAACGAAAAGGACGTGTGGTCATCAGAGGATGTTCCGGATCAAGAAGCCCGGCAACAGAATAAATCTGTGTGGTTTCCATAGATTCGCTTTGGGTCATCTTCGGCAAAATAGAGGGCAGCCGCTTTGCAAGCATACTCTTTCCACTGCCGGGACTGCCGATCATTAAGGCGTTGTGTCCCCCGGCAGCGGCAATTTCTAAGGCGTATTTGGCGTGTTGTTGCCCCTTGACATCTGCAAAGTCCAGAATTTCCCGGTTTTGTTCCTCTGCCGGGGTATACGGTGCAATGGGTTCCATGACGCTTTCCTGTGTCAAATGGGCAAGAAGTTGGTCAATGCTTTTGACCCCATAAACGGGAATCCCTGCCGCAGTGGCTTCTACAGCGTTCTCGTAGGGAACATAAAGTTCTTTTACTCCGTTTTTGGCTGCCAGAAGTGCCATGGGCAAAACGCCGTTGACAGCACGTACCTGCCCGGAAAGGGAAACCTCCCCAATAAAGCACCGGGTTTCCGGTTGGGACTGGATGATGTTTAAGTTTACCAGAATCCCAAGAAGAATGGCGAGGTCGTGCATGGTGCCGATTTTCTTGACGTCCGCCGGGGCGAGATTGACCGTAATCCGCTTTGGCGGTAAGGCGACACAGACAGAAGTCAGGGCAGAGTGGATGCGTTCTTTGCTTTCACGCACCGTGGCATCCGGAAGCCCGACGATTTCGAATTGTGGTTTTCCTCTGCTGAAACTGACCTCTACGTCTACGGAAAAGGCATTCAGCCCGAATAAGCCGAGGCTTTTGATCATTGCGAACATTTCAGAAAAACACCTCGATTTCCCTTGTGACTGTACCGATCCCGATTGGTATGGCGCAGCCTGTTGTTTTCTCCATTATAGCATGATTTCGGAAAAATGTAAATACTGACTTTAAAAGAAATGTGGCAGAAAATCGCTTTCCTGTCTACTTGCATAAAAACAGGGGAAAAAGGAGCAGATTCCATGGAAAATGATACAAAGTTTACAAAATCTGCTTGACAACAGCTTCGAGATATAATATAATTATAAAATGTATCGTAATGTCAATTTATAATTTTCGGCAGAATAGTATACCACATTCTGTCCCTGTTTGTCAAGGGCTTTTGCAAAATTTTTTCATAAGTTTTTGACGGTTCTGGTACAAGCATATCGGATGCTGTCACGCCCACAAGGCGTACAGCTTCATAGCCATGTCTGACAAAGAAGGAGGTTTTTCGCCAATGGTGCATGTTACGCCAAAGAAGTGCGGAAAAAACGTTCGTATGAACTTCGGGAAAATCAACGAGGTTCTCGAAATGCCGAACCTGATTGAGGTACAAAAGAACTCATACAAATGGTTCCGGGAAAAAGGATTGAAAGAAGTTTTACAGGACGTTTCTTCCATCACGGATTACAACGGCAATCTGGTGCTGAATTTCACAGATTACCGGATTGATGACACCCCGAAATATTCAATTGCAGAGTGTAAAGAACGTGATGTCACCTATGCAGCACCGCTTCGTGTGACTGCGACACTCTGGAACAAGGAAACCGGCGAAGTCAAGGAAAGCGAAATCTTTATGGGCGATTTCCCTCTGATGACAGAAAGCGGTACATTTGTCATCAATGGTGCAGAGCGTGTTATCGTCTCCCAGTTGGTACGTTCTCCCGGTGTGTACTATGCATCGGAAAAAGACCGTACCGGTAAGGATCTGTTCAAGGCAACGGTCATTCCGAACCGTGGTGCATGGTTGGAGTACGAGATGGACTCCAATGACGTGGTTTATGTTCGTATCGACAAGAACCGCAAGATTCCGATCACCACCTTTATCCGTGCCCTTGGCATTGGGGAAGATGAAGCAATTCTGGAGATGTTCGCAAACGACGAACGCCTGAACCAGACCATTCTCCAGAAGGATACCACAAAGAACACAGAAGATGCGCTGATTGATGTGTACAAGAAGCTTCGCCCCGGCGAACCGCCTACGGTGGAGAGTTCTCTGACCCATCTGAACAACCTCTTCTTCGACGCAAAGCGGTACGATCTGTGCCGGTTTGGTCGCTATAAATATAACAAAAAGCTTGGGATTGCAAGCCGTCTGGCAGGACACGAACTGTCCAGACCGATTGTCAACGAGACAACCGGCGAACTCCTCTTTGAGGCAGGCGCAACCCTGACCTATGATCAGGCTTCAGAAGTACAGGAAGCCGGTGTCAAGGAAGCGTATATCAAAGTAGAAACAAGAGAGTATTTCGTCACAGAAAATGGCGAAAATGAGATCCGCTTTGTAGAAAAAGAAGTTAAGATTATCGGCAACGGCATGGTTGATATCCAGGGCTATGTGGATTTTGACTGCGAGTCTCTTGGAATCACCGAAAAGGTTCGTTACAGCGTACTCCGGGAAATCCTGGATAGCTGCGACAACACCGATGCCCTGAAACAGGAAATCCGCAAGCGTGGGGATGATCTTGTTCCGAAGCATATTATTCTGGATGATATCTATGCAACCATCAGCTACTTCCTGAATCTCTGCGATGGTGTCGGTACGGTAGATGATATCGACCACCTTGGAAACCGTCGTATCCGTTCTGTTGGGGAACTGCTTCAGAACCAGTTCCGGATTGGCTTTACCCGTATGGAACGTGTCATCCGGGAACGGATGAACATCCAGGCACAGGATATGGATGTTATTACGCCCCAGGCACTGGTAAACATTCGTCCGGTAACTTCCGCAATCAAGGAATTCTTCGGTTCTTCTCCCCTGTCCCAGTTCATGGATCAGAACAATCCGCTGGCAGAACTGACTCATAAGCGTCGTCTGTCTGCACTGGGTCCTGGCGGTCTGTCAAGAGATCGTGCCGGATTCGAGGTTCGTGACGTACACTACAGCCACTATGGCAGAATGTGCCCTATCGAGACACCGGAAGGTCCGAATATCGGTCTGATTTCTTATCTGGCAACTTTTGCAAAGATCAACCAGTACGGCTTTATCGAAGCCCCCTATCGTCGGGTGGATAAGGCAACCGGATGTGTTACCGATGAAGTTGTCTATATGACCGCAGACATGGAGGACAACTATATTGTTGCCCAGGCAAACGAACCGCTGGATGAAAGCGGACACTTTGCCAATGCCAAGGTTGCTGCCCGGTATCGGGAACAGATCCTGGAAATTGAGGCAGAAAAGGTTGACTTCATGGATGTATCGCCAAAGATGGTAGTTTCTGTGGCAACTTCTATGATCCCGTTCCTGGAAAACGATGACGCAAACCGTGCACTGATGGGTTCCAACATGCAGCGTCAGGCTGTGCCGCTTCTGAAAACAGAGCGTCCTTTTGTGGGAACCGGTATGGAATATAAAGCAGCAGTCGACTCCGGTGTCTGCATTCTGGCAGAATGCGATGGTGTGATTGAGTCTGTTTCTGCGGATGAGATTGTTCTGGTGGATGATGACCACAAGACACACAAGTACCGTCTGGAGAAGTTCAAGCGTTCCAACCAGTCCACTTGTATCAACCAGCGTCCCATTGTAGATGCAGGAGAACGTGTTACAAAGGGTCAGGTACTGGCAGACGGTCCGGCAACTGCGGACGGCGAGATCTCTCTGGGTAAGAATGCACTGATCGGCTTTATGACTTGGGAAGGTTATAACTACGAGGATGCGGTTCTTCTGAATGAGCGTCTGGTACGGGAAGATGTCTTTACTTCTGTTCACATTGAAGAGATGGAGATTGAGTGCCGGGATACCAAGCTTGGACCGGAAGAAATCACAAGAGATATTCCGAACGTTGGTGACGATGCACTGAAAGACCTGGATGAGAACGGTATCATCCGAATCGGTGCAGAAGTACACGCAAATGATATTCTGGTTGGTAAGGTAACACCAAAGGGTGAAACAGAACTGACCGCAGAAGAGCGACTGCTCCGTGCAATTTTCGGAGAAAAAGCACGAGAAGTCCGTGATAATTCCTTGAAAGTACCGCATGGCGAAGCCGGCGTTGTTGTAGACGTAAAGGTCTTTACCAGAGAGAATTGCGACGAATTGTCTCCCGGTGTCAATATGCTGGTACGTTGCTATATTGCACAGAAGCGTAAGATCTCCATCGGCGATAAGATGGCAGGTCGTCACGGAAACAAGGGTGTCGTTTCCAGAATTCTTCCGGAAGAGGATATGCCGTTCTTGCCGGATGGCACACCGTTGGATATCGTGTTGAATCCTCTGGGCGTACCGTCTCGTATGAACATCGGACAAGTTCTGGAAGTGCATCTGGGTATGGCTGCCAAG
>CAYXKI010000084.1:0-6656 GCA_964465095.1 uncultured Ruminococcus sp. | reverse complement strand
AAACAAGTTCCGGAACAGGTTCACCACATTCTGTATGTTCTGTTTCCGTCTCTTCCGGTTCCGTTTCTGTATCAGTCTCTTCTACTTCCTCCACTGCTTTTGCTTCTACAATATCCTCTTCTGCCTTTTCAAGGACAGGTACCGGGACGGCTTTGAACTGTCGCATAACAGCAGCACCGAGAAGCAGGAAGAACCAAGGCGCAGTGTAGTGGAACGTACATCCAAAGCACGAGGAAACAAGATAGCCAAATGCGGCAATCAGCGCGGCGAGGGAAAGCCCATCCAGTTTGACACGTTGTTTCCAGCTTCTCCAGAAAACGGCAGCAACGCCAAGGATATAGCATAGACACGTAGGAACGCCAAAGAATACGGCATATTGCAAAAATTCATTGTGTGGACGATTTCCTATTATGCTTGCGGTACTTTCAATACCATAGCCAATGATAGGCTGCTTGATAATGGCTTTGACAGAAGCAACCCAGAGTCGCCATCTACCAGAACCAGCACCGCCGGCATCTTCGTCTTTTTGTCCAATCAGAACCAGATCGGAAATCAGCCGTACAATGTCTTGGAATACGGTATCATACCAGATACTCATGACACCGGATACCAGTGCAAATCCCGCCATAGGAACCAGCGTCAGCCAAGAGAACTTTTTCTCCCGAACCGAGAAAAAGACAAGCTGAAGAACCAACGCAGCCCCTACTGCCAAGTAACAGCCAAAGGTGTCGTTGAGTAGTAAGACCACCATGTTCAAAAGGAACGTGAAAATGCAGAATATTTTCGCAGACCACTTTTTCTCTGTGACAAAAAGCGCACCGGCAAGAGCAATTGCCATTGTCAGGAAATATCCATAGTGGTTGGAGTTGTAGAATACTGCGGAATATCCACTGGTACAACGATAAGCAGGAACTTCCACAAGATAGATGTTGATTAGTTCCGCAATGCCCAGAACCAGACTTACAGTGAGAATGCTGTAGAAAAAGAATCGCTTGTGCCCGGCACAGTACAGCATCGTTCCACAGAAAAAGTAGATCAGGACATAAATACAATAGGTAAGGAGACTTTCGTTTGCGTAATAGTTTCCGGTAAGGGCTTGATCCGTGAATCCATTGATACAGGTCGTCACAATCATGCCCACTACAAAGAGAAGAAACCACAGAGAGGGAACGTTGTCTTTTACGAGATTGCGCATTCCACGATGTTCTGTAAACCATTTCCCCAGAAAGCAGAGAATCAGGATCATCCCAAGTACTAGCACCATTGGGGTAATGGCATCTACAACCTTGACATAATGATACCCCCCTACCAGTCCGACGACAAATGTCTGCGTCGTTGAGGTACCGCTATCGTCCACAAAGGTAATATCGCAAGTTGCATATTCTGGTGGCTTGATTAAACCGTAAATCAATTGGTAAATTGGCGTTGCTGTAAAAATCAGCGCAGGGATCAGTGCAAGGAGAGAAAGCATCTTCCAGGAGATTTTGGAAAGCATCTCCGGTAGGGTTTCGGATTTTACAATAGAATGGACGGTTGCAAGAGGTTTCATGGGAAAATACACCTACTTTCTGAAAATTTTGATTAGTTGTTCTTCTGTCATTGCAGCTTTTGGCTGAAATGCTGTGGATGTGCCATAGGAAATCAGACTTTGTGCAAACCAGCGTACTTCCGGACGATCCAGGATTTCTGAGAGGCGACTGGTACATACTAAGAGTTTGCCACTACCCACTTTCGCCTCAAAGACAATGCCAAGTTTGTGATTTCGCTCGAAATTGTCAATCATCTGGACAATGGGGGTCAGTGTGGTGTCCGTGTCATCCAGAATTGCACAATCGCTTGTGGAAACAATATCGTACCACTGAGGGGTGCTGTATGCATTGGTGGGGAACTGTGCAAGCGCCGGATGGTTCTCTTGAATGCAAAGTCCCATTGTTCCCACAGCAACCGGCTTGTTCATCCAGTTACAGATATCCCGGAACATGGGATAGCACCAGAAATCGGTACAATAAAATCCCGGAATCGACGCCTTTGTTTCTTTTGGCAGGAAGAAAACAGAGTTTCCTTGTGCAAGTTGTCCCAGCGCATCCTCCAGATTTTCTGTGAGATAGAGCGAATCCTGACTGGAGAGATCCGGTGCATCTATGGTGGGATAGATCATGAGGGAGTACTTCTGGTTGACGGTTCTGTCCTCAAGTTCCAGTTCCAGTTCAAACAAAAGTTCTGTGGGCTTTGAAAGAGAAGAGGGGAAGAGACAGGAAATCTCTCCTAAATTTGTCAGCCCCTGGCGTGCCTCATGTATCTGCAATGTTCCCTCTGCAAAAGTGACATTTTCTTTTGTGTGAATCGACCAGGTCACGGTGCGGTTCTTGATGGGATGGGGGAGGGCGTGTCGCAGGGAAACAGTTGCCTCAAATTTCTCGCTTGTTGCATAGACAAAGCGGTCAAATTGTCCAAGCAGAACACAGTCAGAACAAAAGCTTCTCCATTCCTCCGGGGTAATCAGCCCTTTGCTGTCCATAAACGCATCCAGCATTCCAACCAAAGCCGTGCCTTGTCCACTGAAATCCTGTAGATCCAATAGCTGAAAGCCTGCTACATATTGCGAACGCATGGCAGCCTCAATCTCTTCTTTATAGCAATCCGCAGCCAATGCCCCACTACAGCGGAAGAAGTCCTCTGCCTGGTGCAACATTCCCTTTTCTGCCAGACGCTCCCGGAAAATCTCGAAATTTCTGGCTTTCAGCGTCCCGGTATACTTTTCGATTTCCCGGAAATCCGGATATACTTCGTACTGTCCGATCTCGTGGGTAATTACCGGCTTTGTGGGAATTAATCCATTGCTGCTGTCGCCGACTTTGACTTTTTTGACTCCCGTTCCATACTGGATTTCAATTTCCTCTACAGCTTGCCCTGCCTCGGTTTCTGTCTGGCTCGGGAAAATGATATCGTCATATTGATGGGCAGTACCGGGACGGTCTGTTTGCACGTGTCCCAGTGGTGCATCGCACATTCCATAAGATCCACGAATCAGCCGCTCTTTGCTCAGACGTACTCCTACGAAATAATCGTCCTCCGGGAGAATCAAGGGGAAATGCTGGAAATTGTTGCAGCCTTGGGTGTACAGATGGCGGTTGTCCCGTGCTTTGTATTGTTGTAAGATTTCGCTAAGCCGTTCCGGGCTTCCCCAGAGTTCATTGCCAAGAGAAAACATTACAAAAGAGGGGTGATTTCCAAAGGTGTCCAGAAGCTTGTTCCCCAGTTCGATGAGGTAGGCTTGTTCTTCGGCATTGTGATTTTCATCGGCTTCTGTTGTCATGGTTCCCCAGAACGGCAGTTCCGGTTCCATGTAAATTCCCAGCAAATCTGCTGCAAGAAAGGCTGCTTCCGGGGGACAACAGGTGTGGAAGCGATAGTGGTTGATGCCATAATCCTTGGCGATCTGCATAATCCGAAGCCATTCTTCTACATCTGTAGGGGCATATCCGGTTTTGGGAAAAATCAGTCCGTCGTGCTTTCCACGAAGCATCGTAGGCGTTCCGTTTACAGTAAAGCAGCTTCCCTCTGCACGAAATTCCCGGAGTCCGAACTCTACGGCTTGTTCATCCATGCCATTGACAACGCAGTCTAAGGTGTAGATGTTGGGGGTGTATTCACTCCAGAGGTGTAGCGTCTCTCCAAGGGGAACGGTGACAGTACATGTCCCCGTTTCATCCGCTTTGATGGTGTCATGAAAAGGCGGAATGAGAAATTCTTCCTCCGCATAAACGCCACCGACAACAGCGAGATCTGCCTCTTTTGCACCATGTAGCTGCATTTTTAAGGTGACATTCTTTTTCGCAATATCCGGATAGGTTTTGATATCTGTGAGATAAACCGGTGCAAATACGGTAAGCTTGATTTCACCGGTAATGCCGTTCCAGTTGGACTGAGTGTCCGGAGAGGTGAGATGTCCCCCCTTTGTGGGATATCCTACATTTTCTACCAGAATCGTAATCTCTACCAGTGGCGTTTTGACATATTCGGTGATGTCATAACAATGGGGGGTACAAAGGCTGTCGCAACTTCCGACTTTTTCCCCATTGATCCACAGGGTTGTAAGCCTTGTCCGTTCCAGTGTCAATCGCATAGGCGAACCGACTTGAGAGGGATCCAGATAGATGGTTTTGTGGTACCATGCCTGCCCCTCGAACAAATAGGAGTCCGTCAGGAAACCGGTTTCCCGATTGGGATTTGGTGTGCCTTTCTTCGCAAGAGAAGTCGTCCCCGGCAAAGAAATCGTATCCGAAAACGCCGTCTGACAGCACCCTTTTTTCAATTGTGCCATTGAAAAATCCCATACTCCGCTAAGATCATAACTTGTAAACATAAAAAACGTTCCTTTCGACGATAAGTGCACTTTTATTTTACCATATTTTTTAGAAAACGTCAAGGAAATTTCTGCTTTTTTGATTTTTTCATGAATAATTAAGGCAACACCGTACAAAGAACATCAAATGATTTTGCAAGTCATCTGTTTGCTTCTTTTGTCGCTCTAAGCTTTCAGAAAAAAGTTTGTGCAATCAGTTGACAATCTCTCTGAAATGTGATAAAATATATATGCAAATTTACGATGCTTCATTGAAAGGCAATAGAAAATCGTACAATGGAGTGTAGGAAGTAAGGCAATCTTGTCATATAGTATTGCTTAAAATCAGGAGGATGATTTTTTATGAAGAAAAAAATTGCAGCCCGTCTGCTTTCCGGTACACTGGGTGCTGTGCTTTTTGGCACTGCGTTGCCCTTGTCCGGGTTGGCAGTAAGTGCAGAGGATGCAACAGACAGCACTACTGTTGTCTATTCTACCAGTTTTGAGGACGGAGACACTGCGAAGTTTTCCGGCAGAGGTGGAGTTGAGACAATTTCCACTTCAACGGTACAGGCACACACTGGTTCTTATTCGATGAGTATCAGCGACAGATCCGCAAGCTGGAATGGTCCTCAGTTTTCCATTGATGACTTGGAAAATGGCGTAGAATATACCGTCAGTGCCTATGTTAAGACAGAGTGGTACAACACCGTAAAGCTGAGTATGGATTATACAGATGCAGCCGGCTCACGTCATTATAACAATATGAGTGAGGCAGTCAGCAATGGCGATTGGGCAGAGTTTTCTGAGATCAAGTTTACAGTACCGGATGATTCTACCAACGTTTATCTCTATTTCGAGTGTTCCGATACCGCAGTAATGTATGTGGATGATTTCGAGGTACGCACAGTGGCTTCTGCCGGCATTGAGGAAGATATCCCCTCTTTGAAAGATGTCTATGCCAATTATTTTAAGGTGGGCACCGCAGTGACCACCACAGAACTTGCACCAAAGTCTGCAAAGGATCTGATTCTCAAGCATTTCAACAGCATTACACTGGGTAACGAATTAAAGCCTGATGCAATTCTTGACCAGGATGCAACCCTTGCAACTGGAAGCAACACCGATCCACAGGTAAATATTGCAAGTGCGAGAACAATTCTGAATTTTGCAAGAGACAATAATATCTCTGTTCGTGGACACGTTCTGGTATGGCACCAGCAGACACCGGATTGGTTCTTCAAAGAGGGCTTCCAGGACAGCGGAGACTGGGTTTCCAAGGAAGTAATGCTGGAACGTATGGAGAACTATATCAAGAATGTTTTTGCAGCAGTGACTTCTGAGTATCCTACCGTAGATTTCTACGCATGGGATGTTGTAAACGAGGCATGGTTGGATGACGGTTCTGTTCGCCCGGCAGGGGTTCAGTCTGACAGCTATAAGAACTCTCCGTGGGTTAAGGTGTTCGGGGACAATTCCTTTATTGAGTACGCATTCACTTATGCCAGAAAGTATGCACCGGATGGCTGCAAACTGTATTACAATGACTATAACGAATATATTCCTGCAAAGACCGAGGCAATCTGTAATATGGTTTCAGAACTCAAGGAAAAAGGTCTGATTGACGGTATCGGAATGCAGTCCCACTTGGATGTTCGCTATGGTAGTGATGCATATCCTACGGTTGCAATGTATCGGCAGGCACTGGAAAAATTTGCAGCATTGGATGTGGATATTCAGGTAACAGAACTGGATGCTACTGTAAACGATGAACTATACGAGGAGCAGGCACAGTATTATAGTGACATTATGGATGCCATTGTAGAGTATAAGGATTCTATTTCCGCAGTTGTATTCTGGGGCACAACCGATGATAAGAGTTGGCGTTCTGCTTATACCCCTCTTTTGTTCTACTCTGATTTTAGCGCAAAGCCGGCATTTTATGCTATTATTGACGATGTAGAACCTGTTGAGGGCACGACATCTTCTGTAACAACCACGACGACGACTACCACCACGACCACAACCACCACCTCCGCAATCACAGAAACCACCAGTGGCGAAGTGGGCAGAGAATATATCCCCGGCGATGTAACACAAGACGGAAAACTCAATGGCTTTGATGCTACGGTTATGCGTTATGCACTGCTGAATAATCTGGAGGCATCTTCGCTGACAGAGGAGTACGACATGAATGGAGACGGAGACTTTACGGTAAGCGATTTTGTGGAACTTACAAAATATTTGTTGCAGTACTAAATAATGTAAGCAACAGCAGATTTCGTTTTACGCAAACCTTAATTGTGTGATG
>CAYXKI010000083.1:0-6772 GCA_964465095.1 uncultured Ruminococcus sp. | reverse complement strand
CAAAAAGCGACACTGCACAAACGTACAATGTCGCTTTGAATCCTATCAAGCCATCTTAGAACTTACTCCCCTACATACGTAGGTGCGTTTTTGGGGCTTCTGCCTTTGATCACCTTATGATAGTAATCATACGTCATCGGTGTGGCAGCCTCACGAGTCACTTCTGCATCAGCAACTTCCCCCAAAAAAATCGTATGCGTACCGGCATCCATGGTCTTTATGATGTTGCAAGTAATCCACGCCATCGCCGAATCCGGAACAGGAAGCCCATCCTGGAAAGAATACGCAACATCCTGAAACTTGTTGGAATTTCTACTGGAACGATATCCAAAGCCACCAATCAGCGTTGGTGCGACCTCAGTAGACAGAACAGACAGTGCAAAGCGTCGGCTTTGTATCATCTGTTCAAAAGTAGCGTTGTCATGGCTAATACTTACCGCAATCCTGGCAGGGGAAGAGGTGATCTGCATCGCACTGTTTGCCACACAGCCGAACAACTTTCCCTGATTTGCTGTTGTTACCAGATAAACACCATAGGATAATTTTTGCAATGCCTGTCGATTCATAAAATCGCTCCTTTCATAGTTTACGCATAATCGCAAGATATACTTTGTATAGGGTTACTTTTACTCCGGATTACCGATAGAGTTAACAAGATGTACCAAGAACCGCATCAGCAGAACTGCATCATCGCTATTCACTTCCCCGTTGACATCACAATCGGCATTTGCTGTCGCAATGCTGTTCAGTTCTACTGCGCCGGCAGCCTTTTTGTTCAACAAAACCGCATCGGTAATATCCACACTGCCGTCCAGGTTTACATCTCCGTAGAGAGTTACATTCCCGGTAACAGTCGATGCTTTTGTGGTGGTTGTGGTCTCCTGCGAAGCCGTTGTCTCCGTTTCTACAGTAGAAGATTCTGTGGTAGTAATTTCTGTAGTAGTCGCCGCAACAACCTGAATCTCATGGGATACATAGGTAGCGCTGAGTATAACAGTACCCGGGGCAAGTCCGGTAATGGTGGCTGTTTTTCCACCATCTGTTCTAACCTGCAAAATAGAATCATCGGAGCTCTTCCAGATCTGGAAATACGAGAAAACCGATTTCACGGAAACTTCAACAGTTTCTCCCACTGTAATAACATCCGGAACACTTGCCCAGCTATCTGCCGGTTCTACGATAATAGATTCCTCTGTGGTAGTAGTAGTTTTTTCCGTAGTGGTAGTAGTTTCTTCTGTGGTTGTGGTGGTTTCCTCTGTGGTAGTGGTGGTTTCTTCCGGTGCTTGTGTTCCTGTAGACGGAGTTTCCCCATTTGCGACAGCAACCTCAGAGGGGTATACCGTTACCGTATCGCCAATTTCTGCGACAACAGAACCTGTCCCATAAACGGCATACAAAGCTGCTGCTGCGCCAACCAGACCTACCTGATAGTCAATGGCAACCTCATTGGAAGTTGCATCCTTTGCGGTGTCATTATACGTGGTAAAGCTTGTGCCGGTAGGACCGCCACAAAGTGCGCCATAAAGCACTTTTCCGTTGCTGGAGGAATAGCTTCCATCCCAGTTGTTATACTCGTGCCAGTCAGAACTAATGGTAATATTTGAAGCAGCACGGTGGTGGGGTGAAGTAGCAGAAACATCGTTATAGCCGACAACCAAGCAAACACTTGCGTCGTTATCTCCAAGGATATAGTTCATCTGCTTTTTGCACCACTCAGAATAATCCTTACCGGACTCTTCCTTATGATTGGTACAAGCCATTGCACAAATCTGCATCAGGGTATTGTGTCGTGCACTTCCCCAGCTATTCATAACATAGAACTGGTTCTGGTTTGCATTGACCTTTGTGTCAATATAATTTGTGGCATTACTCCAGTTCCCTGTAATCTCTGCGTTGATAATTGCAGCACCAAGCCAGGAGTTTCCGTAGAAGTAGTCGTTTGTCCAGTTGTCTGAATAGCTGGTGTATTTGTTGCTCTCGTCCAGATATGCAGACTCACCGGTTGCAAGATACATCCATCCGGCAGCCCAGGAGATATCATCCTGTACCCCATCCCGATAATAGATGTTATTGTTGGAAGTCGCTGTACGATACTTTGTGGCGAAGTTATAGAGTGCGGTGGCATAAGTCAGATCTTCTTCGTCGCCAAAGCTGATATAATTCTCTGCAAGTGCTGCGGCATACTGTGCTGCAATATCGCTTGCGCCGTTTGTGGTGGAATAGGTTTCACTGCTACTACGGCTATTACAGATCTCCGGAGCACACCAAGTAGAGTGATCCGCACCGTCATTTCCCACCTCATAGACAAAGTTTGTAACCTCGCCGCCGGAAAGGGTTGTCGAAGCCTTAAAGTAGTCGCAGAAATAGTTCATGACAACTTTATAGTGTTCGTCTACGCCAGTAGACTTAAAAGCATCTTCGTACTCATAATACGTCCAGCCAAGAGTAGAAGCGGTAAAGCCGGCAGTCTGACCGCATTTGATATTATCTCCGGCATCGTGGAATCCACCGGCAACTACGTCCCCTGTGTGGCAATCGTCACGCCAGGAAAACGCAGAAGTCTCTCCTGCCTTATCACCGCACATATTGGCATCAAAGAAGTACAGGGAATATTGCAAAAGCTTTGCATAGTTGTCAAGTTCCAGATCCGCAGCAGAAACAGCGGCACTGGGCAGTGCAGCAGCCGTTCCGGTAACTGCCAGCACTCCGGCAGAGAAAAGAGAAGCTACCTTCTTTTTCCATCCTGATTTAAAATTCATACGTCCATCTCCTAAAAATTTAAAATAACCTTTTATCATAAGGCAGACACCTTGTGAAAATCGCACAAGATCTCTATGAAACTGTGTATAGTTTTATCATACCATGTTTTTTTGGATTTGTCAAGGGTTAAAATAACACCGTACAAAACTTGCACGGTGTCATTTTAAGGCGACACCACACAAAGATTGTGCGTCAGATGCGCCGTCAGATTTTTTGTCAGATTGTGCAAAAATCGTGCAGGCAGGCTGTCGCCTGTCAAAGGATTTTTGTGCAAGATGACGGAAAATATGCAAGCAGATGACGTACAAAATCGCCAGATGTTCTTTGTGCGGTGTCGCCTTATATCACAGTTTTCGCCGTATCTTCCGTTGGGTTCACATGCACCATACAGTGTTTTACATCCGGAAGTGTCATTTCGATTTTATCATGAACCGATTCCGCTATCCCATGGGCATCTCCAAGAGAAAGGGTACGGTCTACCTGAATTTCCACATCTACATAAATTTTATCTCCAAAAAGTCTTGTCTTTAAATCATCAATGGCTTCCACCCCGGAAGTCGCTACGACAAGTTCCCTTATCTGTTCCTCTGTCGCTTTATCACAACTGTGATCGACCATCTTATTTAGTCCATCCCGGAAAATATCCACAGCCACTTTTAAAATACACAGACAAATCAGCACGCTTGCAATAGCATCCATTACCGGGAAGCCAAGCCGTGCAAAGAGAATTCCCAGAAAAGATCCAATGGAGGACAGTGCATCTGAACGATGATGCCAAGCATCTGCCATCAATGCACCGGAATTTATCTTTTTCGCTGCAAGCTTCGTATACCAGAACATTCCCTCTTTTAATAAAATAGAGAGCACCGCTGCAACCAACGAAATCACACCGGGAATTGCAAGAGAGCCATAATTTCCGGCAAGAATTTTCTTCATTCCGGAAAATCCAATGCTCAGCCCTACAACTGCCAGAAGCATTGCCAGGACAATAGCTGCCACGCACTCCATTCGTTCGTGACCGTAAGGATGCTCCTTGTCGGCTTCTTTTCCGGAAGCTTTCACCCCAAGCAAAACTACAATGGTACTAAGCACATCAGAAGCAGAGTGTACCGCATCAGAAATCATGGCACTGGAATTCCCAAAAATCCCGGCAAGAAGCTTTCCCAGAGACAAAAGAACATTGACGGCAATACTCACTCCGGAGACACGATATGCAATCGCCTGTTTGCTTTCCTTTTGTTCCGTCATTAAAATGCCTCCCTTTCGGCAATACTAAACTATTTTATGTGGTATCACCTTTTTTCATTCTCTATAGTTTAGCATAACGGATTGGAAAAGTCAAGACAAACTTTTGATAAATCATGAGTAAGTTGAGACTAATTCGTTTCTTATGGAAAATTCCTCTAACAAAACAATTTTGTTTTACAGTATAGAAACAAAATAAGTCGATTTCAGGTGTTGACAAAGCCTTTGAGATTTGCTATAATAATAAAGCTGAATGCGACAGAGAAATGCGAGTGTGCTGGAATTGGCAGACAGGCACGTTTGAGGGGCGTGTGCTTCGGCGTACGGGTTCAAGTCCCGTCACTCGCACCACTTCCCAAGCGCAGGAAGCATACAATGAAATATTGTTCATGATGGACAGGTGGCTGAGCTGGTCTAAGGCGCACGACTGGAACTCGTGTATACGTTAATAGCGTATCGAGGGTTCGAATCCCTCCCTGTCCGCCAAAACTCCCAAGGATTTTCCTTGGGAGTTTTTTTGTTTTTCTTGTGACAATATAAACCTCTCATTCCTACTCTCCCCCTCGATTCCGGTGGAAAATCCCTCCCATATATGTCATTTTTTGTTTTTTCTACATCTATTATGTAACTTTTTTCAAAAAGTCATTGGCAAACTGTTGAAGCAAAGGGCAGTACAAGGTATAATGATAAGGTAGAACGGCATCATGCAAGACATGTATGGTGCTGTACCGACAAAAATGAAGGGAGTTTTTTTCATGGAGACGTTTTCGTCTATCATCTCAACAATTGACGGATGGGTCTGGGGCATTCCTCTGATTGTCCTGATCCTACTCTGTGGCATCTGGCTGACAATCCGCATTGGCGGGCTACAGATTCGCCGTCTTGGAACTGCGCTGAAGTTCATGGTAAAAAATGAAAGTGGCGGTGACGGAGAGGTAAGCAGCTTTGCGGCACTTTGTACCGCCCTCTCTGCCACAATCGGTACCGGCAACATCGTCGGTGTCGCAACTGCAATTGCTGCCGGTGGTCCCGGTGCATTGTTCTGGATGGAAATCGCAGCGTTGTTTGGAATGGCAACCAAATATTCTGAGGGCTTTCTCGCCATCAAATATCGTTCCGTTGACAAAGACGGACATTATCTGGGCGGTCCGTTCTATTACATCGAAAACGGAATGGGTTCTCGTTGGAAATGGCTTGCAAAGCTGTTTGCGCTGTTTGGTACATTAGCCGGACTGATGGGCATTGGTACCATCACACAGATCAACGGCATTACTTCTGCCTCCAACAACTTCTTTGACCCGGACAAGTCCAACATCGCATTCACCCTCTTTGGCACATCTTACACCTGGACAACTGTTATTGTAGGACTGATTGTTACCGTCTGTGTTGCACTGGTTATCATCGGTGGCATCAAGCGAATTTCCCAGATTTCACAGATTGTCGTTCCCTTTATGGCAATTGCCTACGTGCTGTGCTGTCTGCTGATTATGGTTTGCAACGTCAAGGCGATCCCCTCTGCAATCGTTGAAATTGTCCAGAGTGCCTTTGGCGTACGTGCAGTTGCCGGTGGTGCACTTGGTGCAATGATGGTAGCAATGCAAAAGGGTGTTGCACGAGGCATCTTCTCCAACGAAGCCGGTCTTGGATCTGCGCCAATTGCAGCCGCTGCGGCAAAAACAAAAGAGCCAGTTCGTCAGGGTCTTGTAACAATGACCGGTACTTTTATTGATACCATCGTTATCTGCACCATGACGGGACTTTCTATTGTAATTTCCGGTGCATGGAGCAACTCCGATCTGGAGGGCGTAGAGATTACAGATGCAGCATTCCAGTACGGTCTGCCTTTTTCCGGAAAGATTTCCTCTTTCCTGTTGATGGTCTGTCTGATCTTCTTTGCCTTTACCACAATCTTAGGATGGAGTTATTATTCTGAGCGTTGTCTGACTTATCTCCGTGGAAAATCCAGCCACACCATGACCTTGGCATTCCGCTGGTTGTACATCATCGCCGTATTCATCGGACCGTATCTCACTGTAGATTGCGTCTGGAACATCGCCGACATCTTCAACGGCTTGATGGCATTCCCCAATGTCATTGCCCTGTTAGCACTGTCCGGTGTAATCGCATTGGATACAAAGGAATATTTCAAAAGCGAGAAACACAAACTGAAGTAGAAACACAAACTGAAGTAAAGATAACCCACATACCAAAAGCAAAACACACCTCCGAAAAAACAATCGGAGGTGTGTTTTTTTGCACGATTCTATTCTCTTTACTGGTAAGTTACAACAAGTTTCCCCTCTTGGGCAGTAATCTGCAAGGTCTTGATCTCACTGCTGTGGGCAATAATCAGTTCTGCAACCTGATCTTCTACCTTCTGGCGAATCACACGGCGAATATCTCTTGCCCCGTAAGATTTTCCAAAGGCTTCTTCTGCAATTGCTGTCAAAGCAGCGTCATCATACTGTATTCCAATTTCCTTTTCTGCAAGAGGTTCTTTCATTTCATCCAGCATCAATGCGGCAATCTGTTTAAAGTCCTCTTTTGTCAGACTCTTGAATACCACGATTTCATCAATCCGGCTGATAAATTCGGGACGCAAGAATTCCCGAAGTCCTTTCATTGCCTTTTCCTTGCTGATTTCCGACTCTGTCCGATTGAATCCAACCCCAACACTCTTATCCGTAGAACCGGCATTGGAGGTCATACAGATAACGGTATTCTCAAAGCTTACTGTTCTGCCCTGGGCATCGTCAATCTTTCCCTC
>CAYXKI010000082.1:0-6947 GCA_964465095.1 uncultured Ruminococcus sp. | reverse complement strand
ACAATTATGACCGCTGGAATGAGGCAACGCCCTCCCAGGCAGGCTATGAAGCCCAGCGTTCTGTCAGCGGCAAGGATCTGGGATGCGGTGCATTCAGTGGTCCCTCTGATCTGTTCCGGGACTGGGAAGACCGGTTCTATGTGGCAGACAGCGGCAACAACCGGATTGTGGTAACAGACAGCGACTTTAAAACTGTGTCCGACATCTTCGACAGCTTTACTACTGCGGAGGGGGAGAAAACCACACTGAAAGATCCGGAGGGTGTTTACGTTTCGGAAGAAACCGGATTCCTCTATATTGCAGATACCGGCAACTCCCGTCTGCTTGTCAGCGACATGGACGGCAACGTACAGATGGAACTGACACGACCGGATTCCACCCTTTACGAGAACGAAACCTTTAAGCCCCAGAAAGTCACGGTGGACAAGGCAGGGAACATCTATATTGTTCTCAATAACATCACCACCGGTGCGGCAATGTTCAACAGCGATGGAGAGTTTCAGGGGTACTTCGGTGCAAATACCGTAGATGCAACCGCAGAAGTTGTTGCAAACTATATCTGGAATCTGTTTGCCACCGATGCGATGCGTGCAAACTCTTCCCGACAGGTTGCAGCCGGTATCACCAACTTTGACATTGATGATGAGGGCTTTATCTATACCGTCACCCAGTCCTCTTCTTCGGAATCGGATCGTGTGAAAAAGGTAAACCCCGCAGGCTATAACCTCTACTCCACTTGGGATGTAGACTTTGGCGATCTGGACTCCGCAGCGGATTCCGGCGCAAGCAGCGATTACTCCACAAAGATGGTAGACATCGACATTGACGATGAGGGACGGCTGAACTGTCTGGATCTGGAAACAGGACGTGTGTTCCAGTATGACGAGGACGGCAACCTGTTGTTTATCTTAGGTTCTACCTCCGACCAGACCGGCGGCTTTTCCATGAAAGTTTCTGCTCTGGAAACCATGGGCGAGAACATCTATGTGGCAGACTCGATGAAAAACACTGTGACAATTTTTGCAGAAACCGACTTCGGTGGCATTGTTCACGAGGCAGTTTCCCTGTACAATGACGGCTATTATGCAGAGGCGTTGGAGCCTTGGCAGGAAGTGCTGAAACGGGATGGAAACTATAACATGGCATATATCGGAATTTCTTCTGCGTTGTACAATGAGGGAGATTATTCCGGGGCAATGAAATATGCAAAGCTTGCCCAGTCCAAGGATCTTTACAACAAGGCATTTGAGGGCTATCGTTCTGAGTGGCTCAGTGACAATTACGGCTGGGTCGTTGGGGCGCTGGTGATCATTATTGCCCTTTGGATTGCAGCAGTGATCCGTGGCAAGCGGAAAAAGAAAAATCAACCGAAAAACCTGGTGGAGATGCTTCACGAGGGAGAGGAGGAGTGATGCGGCGATGATGGACTTAACACAAAAGCAGTGGGTCAAACACAGTGTGTTTCATCCCTTTGAGGGATTTGAAGACCTGCGCTGGAAAAAAGGCGGTTCGGTACTCTATGCCAGCATTGTAATACTACTCTGGTTTGTGGCATCGATCCTTTACAAAAACGCCCTTGGCTATCAATTTGCAGAGACCAACACCAAGATGTTCAGCGTTGTTCCCTATATTGTCCAGACCATTGCACTGTTTCTGGTGTGGGTGGTAGGCAACTGGGCAATCTGTACACTTCTGGACGGGGAAGGCAGCATGAAGAATATTTATATTTACAGTGCCTATTCCCTGATTCCCTATGTGGTCAGCCTGTATGTCAATACGATTCTGTCTCATATCCTGATTCAGGACGAGGAAATCTTTATTACTTGCGTCAGCGTCATTGGAATGCTGTGGTCAATTGTTCTGATGTTCAACGCCATCAAAGCGGTGCATCAGTATTCGATTCTCAAAACCATTTTTGCAATTCTCCTGACCTTTGTGGCAATGATGATTATTCTGATTCTTCTGGTACTGCTTGTGGCATTGTTCCAGCAGGTATATGTGTTCTTCTCCTCCGTCTACACAGAAATCACCTATCGGGTAAGAGTATAGAAAGGACGGTGGAACAGACATGAATCATTGGAAAAAATGGGCGGCACTTCTGACAGCCTGCGCAATGTGCTTTGGAACATTGGCGCTTCCGGCTTCTGCGCTGGAAGAGGACACAGCAGAAACTTCCGATGCGGAGACGCTGGATTCTGAGGAATCCGGAGAGACAACCGAAGAGGAGTCAACCCGGGAGGAAGCCCAGGAAGAAATCGAAATCACCCCGGAACAGGTTACGACCTATATGACCCAGAAGAATACGCTGGATGGTATTACGTTTTACACCCGTCCGGAGGATTATGAGGATACCATTTCTGACGAAGATGTGGTAGACATTTTGGATGATATTGAACTTGCCGGCATTGACGAAGAAACCGGCGAGGTGGTCTGCACCTTGGAAGAAGAGGACGACACCGACGACTTTGTGATTTTCTTAAGTGAAGAGGGTCGCTGGCTTGTCTACATGGATACTGAGTATAACAAAGTCATTCAGGTACGAGAGATTGTCTCTCTTCTGGATAATGAGTACCTTTTCCTCTCCCCGGATCATAAGACATTAGAACTCTACAACGACGATTATGACGAGGTAGAACGCAGTTATACCAGCGATGGAAAAGCGGAAGATGGACAGGTGACGTACACCAACGAGGACGGCTGGAAAGTGGTATTGTCCAGTAGTTTCCATGCGGTAATCTCCTCTGCACGGTTTGTCACCGAGAATGACAACCTGGCGCTGTATGTGGATGATGACACAGCGGTAATCGGCTTGTATGATAAGCGGAAAGATACCATGTGGTGGTCAACCCCGGAGAATGTAGGACACGACACCAAGGCAACCAACACCATTGTAGACGATCTTTCCTCTTCTCTGAAACTGGTTTACGGCGAACCGGATGCCAGAAGCACCACCAATCTCCGTTCCAAGAGTGACGCAAAAATCAAGATAAAGGATACCAGCGATGGGGTGAAAATCACCTACACCTTTAGAAAAGCCGGCATTACAGTACCGGTTACTTATACGCTGGAGGACGATTATCTGGAGGCACGGATTGATACCGAGGATATCGAGGAAGAAGATACTTCTGATACCGGCAAGGTAACAACCTCCCTCTCCATTATGAGTAGCTTTGGGGCTGCTTCCAGTACTGATACCGGATATTTTGTCATCCCCGATGGCAGCGGTGCACTGATCAATTTCAACAATGGAAAAACAAGTGCCAAAAGCTATACCGGTTATGTGTACGGTTCTGATGTTACTTCCGTTTCTCTCACAGAACCGGCAGTGACAGAACAGGTTTCTCTGCCGATGTACGGCATCGTCAATGGGGACAACGCCATGATGGTGGTCTGCACCGAGGGAGACTCTAACGCAAAGCTGACCGCAAGTGTCAGCGGACAGTCCAAGAGTAGCTATAATGTCTGCGGCTTTGACTTTGTCATCCGGGATTCTGACACCTACTATATGTCCGGAGATACCAGCACGGCACTGACCGTCTTTGAGGACGGCGACATCAAAACAGATGCTATCGCCCTGCGGTATTATCCTCTGGATACCGAGGACACCCCGGATTATGCAGACGTTGCGGAGGCATATCGGAATTATCTCACCGAAGAGGACGGTGTGACAGTGGACGTGGAAAGCGATGACCCGTCTTTGTACATTAACTTCTATGGTGGCGTGGAAAAAGAAAAATCCATCCTCGGCGTTCCGGTAAACCTGAAAACTTCTCTTACAAGCTTCCAACAGGCACAGGAGATTCTTGGGAATTTGGGTGACAATGGAGCAGAACAGATTCGGGTGCAATATTACAACTGGACAAACGCCGGGATTACCGGAAAAGTCGACGTGAAAGCAAAAGCAGCCCATGTCCTGGGTGGCAACGGCGACTGGCAGGATCTCTTAAGCTATGCATCGGAAAACGACATTACCGTTTATCCGGCAGTAGACAATGAGACATTCCAGTCCGGCAGTGGCTATTATACCTTTACGGATACTACCGTGCGGATTTCCGGTTCTTATGCAAGAATCTATCCATATAATCTGGCATTCGGCGGACAGAACACTTCCGAAAAGGCACTGTCCCTCTTGTCTCCGGAAACCTTTACCGAAGTTTATGAGAAACTCACCCGGAACTATACCAAGAAAAACCTTACCGGCGTTTCCCTTGGTAGCATGACCTCTGCACTCTATGGAGATTACGGAAAGAAATCCATCTCCAGAGATAAGGCACAGCAGCTTCTGGAAGAGTCTTATCAGACCATTACTGACAGCGGATTACAGATGCTTGCAGATTCTGCAAATGCTTATGCATTGCAATATGTAACAGAACTGACCAACATTCCGCTTCAGTCCAGTGGCTTTGATGTGTTCGATGAGGACATTCCGTTCTATCAGATGGTAATGCACGGGGTGAAGTCCTATGGTTCTACTGCAATCAATGCTTCTGCAAACCCCAACGAGACCTTGCTTCTGGCAGTGGCTTCCGGCAGCAGCCTGCAATATGATCTGATTGCCGAGGAGACAAGCACCTTAAAGGATACCACATTGGATTCTCTGTACTATGCAAGTGCAGATACCTGGACAGTATCCGCAGCACAGGGCTATTGCTTCTCAAAGGCAGTCCTTGGAGGACTTGGCAAGGAAACCATTACAGATTATGTCCGGGAGGACAACATCATTACCACGACTTATTCCAATGGAACAGAGGTGGTAACTGATCTGGATGCAGAAACTGTTACCGTAGACGGCACGGTTTATGCATTGGCAGATTATCTTGAGGAAGGGGGTTATGACGAAACATGAAACTAGCCTATGAAAAACGAAAGAGCATGTACGGCTATGGCTTCATTGCCCTGTGGTTTATTGGCGCACTGATCTTCTTTCTGATTCCGGTTATAGAGTCCTTGTGCTATTCTTTCCAGGAAATTACCCCGGACACCGGCGGTATGGTGGGAAGCTGGGTTGGACTTTCCAATTACAACTACGCCTTTAACGTTGACCCGAACTATCGTCAATATCTGGTGACAGTTCTGGAGGAAACCGCTTGGAAAACACCACTGATTCTGATTTTCTCCCTCTTTGTGGCAGTCATTCTCAATCAGAAATTCAAGGGCAGAACCTTCTGCCGTGCGGTATTCTTCCTGCCGGTTATTATCGCAACCGGTCCGGTGTATAACATCATCAACGGCAACCTGCAAAGCACCGGAAACAGTGATGCAAGCCAGTTCTCCACCATGTTCTCTACAGACCTTTTGGGGGAACTGATGGAATTCCTTGGAATCTATGGCATCTCCGACAGTATGCAGACCACCATTGAAACGGTGTCTGACAACATTTTCGGAATCGTGTGGAATTCCGGAATCCAGATTCTGATTTTCTTGGCAGCCTTGCAGAACATTCCGGTTTCTGCAAAGGAAGCAGCCCAGATGGAGGGTGCAACGGCTTGGGAATATTTCTGGAAAATCACTCTGCCTTATGTCAGCCCCATGATTCTGGCGTGCTTTATCTTTACGATTATTGATTCTTTCACCGACCCAAACAACGTGGTTATGGGAAGAATCCTGGATTTACAGTCCGACTGGCAGTATGGTCCGGCTTCTGCAATGGCGTGGATTTATTTTGCAATCGTTCTTGCAGCAGTTGGTATCATTACGGCGATCATCAACAAGTTCGTTTACTACGAAGTGGATTAAGGAGGTGCGACTATGGATACAATACAAGAAACCCCATTGGCAGCGCCTAAGGATGATGCAGAAGTTGGAAACGGCATGAGCAAACGGGAAGCAAGAAAAATCCGGATGCAGAGCATGAACAAGACAGAGATTGCTTATATGCGTCGGAAACGGATTTTTGACCTTGTCTGGCCTTTCTTCCGGTTCTTTATCCTTTTCGGACTTTGCTTTGTCATCCTTTATCCGCTGATTTATATGATTAGCTGTGCATTCCGGGATTCTGCGGACATGAGCGATCCTACCGTAATGTGGATTCCTCGTCACCTGACTCTGAACATCATCAAAGAGACCGCAAATGTCATGGACATTGGCGAGACCCTGAAAACAACGCTGCTTCTGAACGTGGGTTGTTCTCTGGTACAGGTTATCTCCTGCGCACTGGCAGGCTATGGCTTCGCCCGGTTTAAGTTCAAGGGCAAGGGTATTTTGTTTGGCATTGTGGTCATGATGATCCTTGTGCCCTCACAGATTATTGCCATTCCCCAGTATATGTTGTTCCGGCACTTCGGGTTGTTTGGTGTAGAGGTAAACCTGATCAACAACAGCCTTTGTATGTATCTCCCGGCAGCAATGGGCAACGGCATTCGTGCAGGACTGATGATCTTTATCTTCCGTCAGTTTTTCAAGGGCTTGCCGAAAGAACTGGAAGATGCAGCATATCTGGATGGATGCGGTCCCCTGAGAACGTTCCTCCAGGTTATGATCCCCAACGCTTCTTCGTCTTTCCTGACAGTATTCCTGTTCTCGCTGGTGTGGTATTGGAATGATTATTATGTAAGTTCTACATTCTTCACCAAGAACCAGACCATTGCGTTGATGCTGAAAAACCTGAGTACCCTTTTGTCTCAGCAACTGTTCAATAACGCAGATGTCAGCCCAAGAGAGCAGATTGTCTGGATGGAGGCAGGCTGCTTGATTGCAATTCTGCCGATTCTGGTGATTTATGTTTTCTTGCAGAAATACTTCACAGAAGGTATCGAACGTTCCGGTTTGGTAGGATAAGTATTGGGATTCGAATTGATTTTTTTGAAAAAGAGAACGGCATACGCTGTTCTCTTTTTTGTAGGTGGTGGGTAACATGTAGGAAAAAAAGCGAAATGTAACATAAAAGTTATCCCAGACATAAGATTTTTTGGTGCAGCAATTTTATAAAAAATGCTGCCGGGGTCAAG
>CAYXKI010000081.1:0-6965 GCA_964465095.1 uncultured Ruminococcus sp. | reverse complement strand
GTTCTTATTTGCGGATCGCCTGGAATCCCTGCTCCAGATCTGCCAGAATATCGTCAATGTGCTCTGTACCGATAGAGAGACGGACGGTTGTCCCGGTAATGCCGGCAGCCAGGAGTTCTTCTTCATTCATCTGGGAATGGGTCGTAGAGGCAGGGTGAATAACCAGAGACTTTACATCTGCCACATTTGCCAGCAGGGAGAACAGCTTCAGAGACTCTGTGAATTTCTGTGCTTGTTCTTTTGTTCCGTCTAGTTCAAAAGTAAAGATCGACGCACCGCCATTGGGGAAATACTGGTTGTACAGTTCCAGATCTCTGCCGGTTGCCAGAGAGGGGTGGTTTACTTTCTTTACCATAGGATGTTTGTTTAAATAGTCAACAACCTTTAAGGCGTTTTCTACGTGTCGTTCTACCCGGAGCGACAGGGTCTCCAGTCCTTGCAACAGCAGGAACGAGTGGAACGGAGAAATGGTTGCACCGGTGTCACGCATCAGTGTTGTACGCAGCTTCATAATATAAGCGATGTTTCCGCAAGCTTCTGTGAAAACAACACCGTGATAAGAGGGGTTCGGTTTGGACAGACCGGGATATTTGTCGCTTGCAGCCCAGTCAAACTTTCCACCGTCTACTACGACACCACCCATTACCGTACCGTGACCGCCAATGAATTTTGTTGCGGAGTGTACCACAATGTCTGCGCCGTGTTCCAGAGGACGGAACAGATAGGGGGTTGCAAAGGTGTTGTCGACAATCAGCGGAATGCCGTGCTTGTGGGCAATTTCTCCGATTGCCTCCATGTCCACTACGTCAGAGTTGGGGTTGCCCATAGACTCTACATAAACCGCCTTGGTGTTGGGCTGGATTGCATCCTCAATCTGCTTTAAATCGTGGGCATCTACAAAGCTTGTTGCAATGCCGATTTCCGGATAGGTGTGGGCAAACAGGTTGTATGTGCCCCCATAAACCGTCTGAGAGGAAACAATGTGATCTCCTGCCCCGGCAATATTCCGGATGGAATAATCAATTGCCGCAGAACCGGTTGCAGTTGCCAGTGCGGCTGCACCGCTTTCCAGAGAAGCGATACGCTGTTCGAAAACATCACTGGTGGGGTTCATCAGACGGGTGTAAATATTTCCCCCTTCTGTCAGACCAAATCTGCCGGCAGCCTGGGCAGAGTCTTTGAATACATAAGAGGTGGTTGCATAGATTGGAACGGCTCTTGCATCTGTCGTCGGGTCTGCATGTTCCTGTCCCACGTGTACCTGTCTTGTCTCAAAACGATAGGATTGATTTGCCATAGTCGTAATTCCTTTCTACTCGTAAGCATTATTTCTGAACGATATTTGCCACAAAAAGGCTCTTTGTGACGTTGACAACCTCATTATAGCACACTTTGCCTAGCTTGTCAATAGGTTTTGAAACGATACTGTTCTAAGGGCAACACCGCACAAAGACCGCCTAACGGCTTTGCCCTGCATCTACTTGAATATTTTCCGCCATTCTGCACAGAAATTTCTTGACATACGACAAGTATGTCTGCGAAATTTCTATACAATCTGACGAAAAATCTTGCTGCGTATCTGCACAGCAATCTTTGTGCGGTGTCGCCCTAAGGTGAAAAAATACCGCACAAAGTGCAGAGCATTCTTTGTGCGGCATCGTTTAAACGGTAAATCCATCCTCCCGGAGTCCGTCAATCAGATCGCCCAGAAGCATTGCATTTGTCTCCGAAACAGAATGCAGCAACAAGATTTCACCGCTATGGGCATGGCTTTGCAGTCGCTGTAGGGACTCTGTGGGGTCAGGTTGGGCATCCACTTCCCAATCTACATAGGCATCGCTCCAGAACAGCGTCCGATAGCCGTTTTCCTGTACCAGAGAGAGGGTCTCTTCTGAATATTCTCCGCAGGGGAAGCGGAAATATTGCATGGTGTAATCATATTCCTCCAGTACATACTGGTGCAACGCCATCAACTCTTCCTGTGCCTCCTCCTGAGAGAGGGTAGGAAAACTCTGATGGTTCATGCTGTGGTTGCCCAGAACGTGTCCCTCGTCAATCATTCGCTGAATCAGTTCCGGTTCGCTTTTGGCATAATCTCCTGTGAGGAAGAAAATTGCGGTTACGCCTTTTTCCTGTAGGGTGTCCAGAATGGCGGCAGTATAGCCGTTTTCATAGCCCTGGTCAAAGGTCAGAAGAATCCGGTTTTCCTCCTCCGTCATAGCATAGGCACCATAGTCGGCATATTCCCCTTGAAATTCCAATGCACCAAGAGGACGGTTCTCCCCGTCGACTTCTACGCCCTGTCCATAGCCTGCGGCAGAGGCAGATACAGATTGGCAGAAAAGCATCGTGCCGGTCAGCACGCCGGTGAGTAGGGAAACAAAAGACTTCATGGCTCGTATGCTCCTTTCCGGTATTAGAACTTGTTCTTACTTTGGGGTGGTTGTAGGCAACTTCCCAAGAGTAGTATCCCCACCGGACAGAAAAATATCCCCCGGCAAAGAAATGCAACGGAGGATATCATAGGCAAAAAGCGTCAGGCAAAATTACCCTAACTTAAATAGGACTTTACCAGTGCCTGAAGCAATTCATCCCGGTCGATGTGCCGGATCAGGCTTCTTGCATTGTTATAGGTGGTTATGTAGGTGGGATCCTCTGAGAGAATGTAGCCTACAATCTGATTCACCGGATTATATCCCTTTTTTGTCAGTGCATCGTATACAAGCATCAGCGTTTTCTTCATTTCAATTTCTTTTTCGTCGTTTACGGAAAACGTCATGGTTTTATCGTACATAAAAGTCTACCTCCTCTGGATCGTTGGACAACTGGGGCAATATTGTGCAGATTGTGCTTTGTGCGGAATTGCCTTTTGTATTGGATTAGTCTTATTATACTCTAAAACAAGAGAACTGGCAAGGGATAATTTGTTTTTTTGCCGTTTTGCAACGATATCATACCGAGATTTTGTGCAGATTGACGAAAAAAGGATGGCTTTTCCGGGAAAGTATGTCCTTGGGTGGACAGGATGGCATAGGATGTAAGAGAAAAGCCCATGAGGCTTCTCTCAAATTCAGACGATATCACTTTAACAGCAATCGCAGGGCTTGCTTCGTTTGACAAAGGAGTCACAGCAGGTGCACTCCGGAACGGTGGGGTTTGAATCGTGGGTGTTGACACAGATACAGTCCAGCCCACAATAGTCTTCCGTCACCATGTTGTGTTGACACTGAGTCACGTTGCAGTGGATGTTCTTGTTTTTGTGCTTGGATTCCATAAAAGTTCCTCCTTTTGCGGTTTGGGACACGGATTTTGTCCCCTTGTAGTATGACCGTGTTTCCTTCGCTTATGCAGGAAAAATGCGACATCCCTGAAATTGTGAAAAATGCCCAAGGATATTTTTGGGAAATTTTGCTATGGTAATCCGAATTTCTTTTGTTTTTGCGTTTTTCTTCAAATTTCCAAGGGGCAAATTTCGGGCAAAATTGAATTTTCTTATTACACTATTTAAGAGAATCTTTGTTTTACGGAAAGTTTTCTGTTGCGAAATGACAGAACCTACAAAGCAAAGCCTTTTAATCGTGTGATATTTCGTCTATTCCTACAAAATGCAAGAGGCAGTTGGAAAAGTTGCCGGAAAAACCATCGGGAAAAATTCGACTTTTGAACTTCATCTATTCTATATTTTAACAAATAGCGTTTTTTTCGACGTGAATTTATTATTTTTCGTCAAATGATACAATTTGCAAAAGTTCTTTTTTTCAGCCATTGAACGGCTTTACGAAAGGGATTTTGCGATATTGACAAATCCATCCAACGGGTGTATGATAGAGACAGAAAGAGACACCGACCGGAAACGCGGGAATTCCTTCCGGCGGAGACTCTTCGGACAGGAACGAGAGCCTGTCGAGATGTATTTCTTCCGGATCCAAATGAAGAAAGTGGGGAACGCTCTTTGTAGCAAGTCCCAAGGTTCTGTTCAATGGGGAACAGAACAGAGAAAAGCAATGCAATTGTACTATTTATATAGAAACTGTCCTTTGTTTTGTTACAAGTGTACAAAAACCGCAGAACGCTGTTGACAGTTTTTTATAAATGTGATACAATAAGAGAAAGCAAATGAGAAGAGAATCGTAAAGTTTGTACGAAAAGGAGAGGTGCGCTATGAAAACGAAAAAGAGAGTGTTCGCAATTTTAATGGCGTCTTTATTGGCAATGTTGACATTCCTCCTGCCTACGGGGGAGGCTGTTGCAGCAATGGAATCGGTGGCAGAGGAAGAGATTACGCTTTCCACTGCGACAGAGAGCGAGTATGCGTATGCGGTTACCATCGGAACGGTTGAGGTGGAGATGGAGCAACTCCAGAAAGATCACTACATGGTCACTGTTCCGGTTACCTTTGAGAACAATCCGGGTTATGAGATTCTGCAATACGGAATCACTTGGGATGTAGATCAGATGACAGGACTTGGGGCACGTTGCACCAACTCCGACCTGTATCCGCTGTTGACTTTTTCTCCTCAGAAAGATTTTATGTGGGCTGCATTTCTGGGACATAACGTGACAGATACTTCAGTTTGCTCTGTTACTTTCCAGTTAAACGAAGATGTTCAGCCTGGGGACTATATGCAGATCGACGGCAAGTTCCAGGATGCCAATAACAACGATGCTCAGTATACCGATGCTTCCATGGAACATCACCTGATTGATATTATCTCCGGTGGAATCCGTGTTGTAGATGACGTTGTACCGGATGTCACAGTAGATATTGGCGATGTAAAGGCATCCCTCCAGGATCTGGAGGACAACGATTATGTTGTAGAAGTTCCGGTAACGGCTTCTGTTAACAATGGTTTTAGTAGTATGCGCTTTGGGGTGTCTTGGGATCCTACACAGCTTACCGCAGAAGCACCGTCTGGTTCTACTCCGGAGGGGATTTCTCTAATGCCATCCTTTGATAATAGCACAGGAACCGGTTGGGTTACGGTAATTGCGGATAGCACCTATACCGGAGACGAAATCTGCACCTTGCGATTCCGGGTACCGGAAAAGAGTAAGCCTGCCCAGACCTATGCGATTTCTGCATTGAATTCTGACGGCGACAACATAGCCGATGTTTATAATAGTGCCAACCAAGCCGGCACATTGACGATTAATTCCGGAATCATCCGGATCACCTCCACTCAATCTGTCAGCAGTTATGCGGTGGGAACGGTTTCTGTTCCTACTCTGGATATGACACCGGAACAGTTGGAGGAGAACGACTATTTGGTAAGCGTTCCGGTTTGCATCTCTAACAATAGTGCATTCACCATGATGGAGTTCGGGCTCTCTTGGGATACCAACGATATGAGTCTGGTAAGCTATACTTGCGACGATGAGAAAAACCTGGGCTTTATGCCAACCTATTACGAATCCGGGGACGGAATCTGGTTGTCTTTCTTGTATCGTGGTTCCAGAGGCGCTTACACCGGCACATCCCTTTGCACCCTGACATTCCGGGTACGTCCTGACGCAGAGGCAGGGGAGAAGCTGAACCTGAATATTGACAAAACCAACCCTGACGATGGGACAACTTCTGAAATCACAAGCACCACCGGCAGCTATGGCGTATTGAGTGTTCGCTCCGGTTATATCAATGTGGTTTCCACAGAGCGGAGCAATTCCATCGCAGCAGTGAAAATCGGCGATGTTTCCATTAGCTATGAGGATCTTGTGATCTATGACCATGAGGTAACTGTCCCCCTGTCTTTGAGCAAAAACCTTGGAGTTTCCAGTATTTCTTTCGGCATCACCTGGGATGAGGGAACGGTTTCCGCTCCTATGAGTGCTAAGAGTGACAGAACGGACTTGCTTGGATTGAAAGATTCTTTCTATGATGATTATGTATGGCTGCAATTTCTGTCGGTAGACCCTTATGAGGACTATGTTTTCACAGAGTCCAATCTGGGAACGCTGACGTTGGAATTGTCCGATTCCGTACAGCCCGGGGATGTGATCTCCATTTATGCAACAGAACAGCCAAGCGCCAGCGCAACAGATGCGGACGGTAAGGCAAGCATTCCGGTTGTAGAAGTTGGTACCATCACCATTACCGGCGAATCAATTCAGACCACCACAACAGAATTTGTTCCGGATGATTTCGACTACAATCTGGACGAATCTACTGAGGATATCACAGAGAATACCACTGAGGTGACGACAGCATCTACTACGACAACGACTACTACCACCACAACGACAGAAGCAACAACTACCACAACCACGACGACAACTACTACCACCACAACATCCACCACAACCGCCACTACAACGGCTGCCACCACCACGACAGAGGCACGTGTTACAGTAACTCCTACGGTGGGCGCAACCGGCGGATCACTGAATGCCACAAGTGCGGTACTTCTTGTAGGGAGAACAATTTCCCTCCAGTTCACCCCTTATGACGGGGACGGCGCAGATTGCGTATGGCTGAGTGACGACCCCGGTGTGGCAATCGTCAACTATGGCAGCGATCCCACCAAGGCATCCATTACCGGTGTCACTGCCGGCAGCACAACCGTTATGGTGCTCTACGAGGGCGAGGTTTATAGCTGCCAAGTGGTTGTGGCACAAGTAATCGCCAAGGAGAGTTCCGGCGACCTGAATCTGGATGATACGTTGGATATGTCCGATATGGTGCTGATGACAAGATATATCACCGGTTCGATCAATCTGACAAGTGAAAAGGCAATCGCCAATGCTGATTTCAACCGTGACAGCTATGTTGACTGCAAGGATGCAGCATTGTTGATGGAGCGATTGACCACAGAATAACTTTTGACAACTTCAAACCTTTGAAATCTTCATTTCATTTCCCATCCACTGGTCTGTGCGACTGTATGTTACGGTTGCGCAGACCTTTCTTTTTACCCTTAAGGCAACACCGCACAAAGAACATCTGGCGATTTTGCACGTCATCTGCTTGC
>CAYXKI010000080.1:0-7286 GCA_964465095.1 uncultured Ruminococcus sp. | reverse complement strand
AAAAGGAGGGATGACGTATTTTACGGTTATGGATGGGTTGTCCGGGCTGTGGAAAATCCACTGCAATGATTGCGGAGATTCAAAAGTGTGTTCAGGATGGCGAGCACGTTGTAACCATTGTACCGGAACAATTTTCTTACGAGTTTGATCGGAACTTATATCGTGCACTGGGATCGTCTGCATTTAATCAGGTGCAAACTATGAGTTTTAAGTCCTTGGCAAGAGAACTCTTTCAACAATATGGTTTTGTGCCGGATGGCAAAACAAATGCAGACGCGACCACAAAGATGATTTTACTTTATCAGGCAGTTTTGTATACATCCGAGCGGGAACGTTCTCTTGTTCTGTTGCAAAAGCAGTGTAAGCAGATGGCGTTCTTGCAGGAATTGTCAGATTTGTTTACCCAGTTTCGGAAAAGTGGGATCGCTCCGGAATCGTTGTATCAAACCTGTGGCGCACTGAGTGGGCGTTTACAGATTAAGACTATGGATCTGTTTCGGATTTATCAGAAATATGATCAGCTTCTCCAACAGCATCATCTGAAAGATACAGAAACAGAACTGACAGAAGCCGCAGCAATTGCAAATGGACAAGATGCTTTTCTGGGGGATATTGTATATCTGGACGAGTTCGATGGGTTTACGCAGGATGAATACGAAATGCTTCGTGTTTTGATGAGTTCTGCCAAGGAGACCATTATTACATTTCGTACAGATGGGGAAGAACCGACCCCATTTTCCCTGTTTCGTTCTGTTAATGAAACGTGGATGCAGACAAAGCGAATTGCAGAGGAACTGCATATTCCGGTTACAGTAGAACAGTTCCCCACACCTTATCGTTTTCAGAGTCGTGAACTGGAATGGCTTAGCCAACACGCTTTTCGTAGTGCAAAACCATATCTGGATCGTGCAGAAAATTTGCACATTTTAGAGGCTGCAACCCCAAATGAAGAGGTAGATTTTGTCTGTGCTACCATTCGCAGACAATTGCAAAAAGATCCCTCTTTGCGCTGCCGGGATATTGTGGTTTTGACCAATGCACTTTCGGATTATCAGAGCATTCTGGAAATTGCGATGCAACGCTATGAATTGCCTTATCATCTGGATAAAAAGCAATCTCTTCGCTATACCCCTTTGCTGGTGTATTTGCATACACTTCTGGAACTTCTGAAAGCGAAAAAGCCGGATACGGAACTTCTGCTGCGCCTTGGAAAAACCGGGCTTACAGATTGTAGTAACACAGAAATTTCCAAGCTGGAGAACTATTGCTATACCTGGAAAATTGACGGAAATACGTGGAATACGCCCTTTACCGGCGGTGCATGTGAAGCAGTCGAAAACATCCGGAAAAAATTGCTGCTTCCTTTGGAGACGTTGAAAAGAAAATGCAGCGAAAAGCAGACAGGTGTATCGTTTTGCAAAGTTCTTTATCAGTTCTTTATGGAACAACAGGTGGAAAAACGGCTTAGTCGTCAGCTTCTTTCCATTGAGGATATGCAAAAGCGGATGGAACAACAAAAAGAGTGGATTTTTGTGTGGAATACAGTTATGGAGATGCTTGACCATATCGCCTCGCTTTATGAAACAGTGGAGTTGGAATTCTCTGCATTTTCCACAATTCTTAGCTTTTTGATCTGTTCCATTGAACGGGCAGTTCCTCCAAAAACACTGGATGCGATCTTGATTTCTGATGGCACAAGTGCAAGACTCAATGCACCGAAAATTGTCTTTCTTTTGGGCGTAAGAGATGGTGCTTTTCCGATTACGCCATCCGGAAGTGGAATTTTTTCTCAGAGAGATTGTTCTGCCCTTGCAGCACTGAATCTTTCTGTGGTAAAGCCAAAAGAGGCAGCCTTGGCAGATGCCAGATTGGATGCGTATAAGCTTCTCTCTGCCGCTTCTCAGCAATTATATTTGATCTATCCTGTTGTGGATGTCTCTCACCAGAAATGTTATCCCTCTGCGGTTTTGACACAAATCCAGCGAATGTTCCCGAATGAGAACTCCCTGAAGCAGAATGCCAAGGCGTTGGGATGTGCGTATTATGCAGGGACGCTGCATGCGGCATATTATCAATATGTTCAGAATTTCGGAGAGAATACAGAGGATACCGCAAGTATAGAATCCTTTTTGCAGGAAAATGATTTTTATGCAAAGCGATTGCAGGCGCTGAAGTCCTTTACCGGTGGACAGAATGCTTCCGAAAGTGAACCGATTTACCAGATATCCAATCCAAACTTGATGACGGAATATCTGGGGGATACCTTGAATTTTTCTGCTTCTGCACTGGAACGGTATCAGAAATGTCCTTTTTCTTATTTTTGTCACGACATTCTGCGTCTGCGTCAGCGACAGCATATTCAACTTTCCGGTGCATCTGGGGGAAGTCTGATTCACTATTGCTTGGAAAAGCTTTTAAAGGCATATGATAAGGAAAGCTTTTTGCAGTTGTCTGAAACGGTATTGTTCCGGAAGGTTTCTTCCTATGCACAAGAGTATTGGAACGAGTTTATGGGCGGCAATTTTTCCAAAAGCAATCGGGAACTGGCGATTTTTCGTCATACAATCCAAGATATGCTTCCCATGTTATTGCATCTCCAGGAAGAACTCCGACAATCTTGTTTTGTTCCCTATCAGGTGGAATTGGTAATCGAACCGGGAAAGGCTGATTTTCCACCACTGGAATTATTTACAAATGAGGGACAGCGGATTCAGATGTGCGGAAAAATAGATCGTGTGGATCTCTGTCGGGACGGCGAGAAAACCTGGGTACGGATTATTGATTATAAATCCGGCGAAAAGACCTTTTCTCTCGGAAATTTACAGTATGGTCTGGATATGCAGATGCTGATCTATTTGTTTTCGATTACTGCCGAAAATGCAGCACTCTCTGACGCAATACCTGCCGGTGTGCTTTATCTGCCATCGGGAAAAATCAAGAAGGATATAAAGCGTGAAGACAAAATAACAATGACAAAGCATTGGAATGATACCTATCGCATGAATGGACTTTTGGTGAAAGATCCTGCTTTGATTCCCTTAATGGAACGTGAGGGCAGTGGAATTTATATTCCGGGGATGTTGGATGAAAACGGGCAAATCAAGGAGGACGGTGCAACGTTTCTCAGTCTGACACAAATGAAATATCTCAGAGAATACGTCTTGACGCAGTTGAAACATACAGCGGAAGAGATCTATCATGGAACCATAGATGCGTTCCCCTTGGAATTTGAAAACCAACTCTGTTGTACTTATTGTGATTATCGAAATGTTTGCGGAAGTGATTTCTGTCATAAGCGTGTGACAGAGGGGACGAAGAAAGATAGAAACAAACGTGTGTTTGAAACATTGGAACAAATGAGACAGAAGGAGGAAAATGCAGATGGCGTGGACACAACAACAACAGGTTGCCATTGAAACACGGGGATGCGGATTGGTTGTTTCTGCGGCAGCCGGAAGCGGAAAAACCTCTGTTCTGGTAGAGCGACTTTTGCAGATTCTGATGGAAGAACGCCCGGAGTATCGTGTTCCTGCGGATCGGATTATTGTCGTTACATTTACCAATGATGCTGCTGCGGAGATGCGTTCCAGATTATATCAGGCACTGGATTTTCAATTACAGAAACAGCCGGAAAATCGCTGGCTTTATCAGCAACAAATTCTCTTGCAAAGTGCACACATCTGTACAATCAGTTCTTTTTGCTTTGAACTGATTCGGGATAATCTTACCGATCATGGTATTACTTCCGGGTTTCGTGTTCTGGACACAACTGAGTCGGATATGATTGCAGCAAAGGCAGCGGATCGTGTTCTGGATCGTTGGCATAAAACAAGAGAAGAGGACATTACGCTTTTGTGGGACAGCTTTTGCGAGCGCAATGATAAGCCCTTGGAAGAACTTGTTCTGGAACTCCATCGTTTTCTTGGGGCAGTTCCGTTCCGGGATATCTGGTGCGAGGAGGTACTTTCTAATTTACAGTTGCCTTTGGAGGAATCCCCTTATCATCTTGCATTGCTTGGGGAGGTTCAGCAGAAACTGGGAATGGCGCTTTTCTTTGCGGAGAAAGCGTTGGAACTGTCAGAGGATTTGTATGAATCCATGGAGGATAACAAGGTATATTCCTGGATTGACGCAGATATTACCGCAATGCAGGCTTTTTCGCAACAGTTGAAAAACCATGCAGAACCAAAGCAAATTCTCGCACCGATTCTGGAATTGAAAACCAATCGAGGGAAAGCTTCTTTTCCGAGAAAAAATAAAAAGATGTTGGATCCCGAGGCTTTTGAAAAGATAAAGTCATTCCGGAAAGACTATGAAAAATTACGAGATGAAGTTTGTACCGTAGTGGAAACTTTGTTTCCCTATGAAGAGACAGATTTGCAGCAACAGTATCATTTAAGTCAATTGCTTTTTTCACTGGAAGAGGAACTCTCTGAGGAAATATGGCAGGAGAAAATACGGCAGAATGCTTTGGGGTTTGACGATGGGGAACGACTTGCATTGGAGTTGCTTTCTGATCGGGATGCGGATGGAACAATCCGCCCCTCTTCTTTGGCGCAGGAGTTGCAAACCTATTACGAGTTGATTATGATTGACGAGTATCAGGACTCGAACAATAAGCAGGATGATATTTTCAAGCTTTTATCCAGAAATTGCATTGACCCGGAAACTGGTGCTTTGCGCTATGGAGAGAACGTGTTCTTAGTAGGGGATGTCAAGCAGTCGATTTATCGTTTTCGCCTTGCAAATCCGCAGAATTTCGTTGGGGCAATTGCAGATGCGGAACAGAAGAAAGGCGTATGCCAGCATATTGCTTTGAATCGAAATTTCCGTAGTGTCCCGGAGATTCTCCGTTTTGTAAATTTCCTGTGTGGCAATCTGATGTCGGATTCTTGTGGCGATGTGGAATATTCTGAATCAGAGGCACTGGTCCCCGGTACAGCAATGGATGAGAAATTGCCGGAAGATGCCCGTGGGGTACAGATTGCAATTCTCTCTCAGGAAGCGGCAGAGGACATTGACGATGTGCAACAGGAATTTGTCGTTCGTCAGATCAAGAAAATGATACAAGAACGTACGCCTGTTTTAGAAAAGGATGGGAGTCTGCGCCCTTGTTGTTATGGTGATTTTTGTGTCCTTATGCGAAGCAATGACAAGTGTTCTGATTTTGCTCATGCACTGGAGAATGCCGGAATTCCGGTTCAGAGTCCGGAGGAAAAAGGATATTTGCAATCCAGAGAAATCAGTGCTTTGTTGGATATGCTTCGTGTTGTGGACAATCCACTCTTGGATACTTCTCTGGCTGCGGTGATGCTGTCTCCAATGTTCTGGTTTTCGCCGGAAGAACTTACAAAAATCCGGATGATTGACAAGTCCTCCAGTCTTTATGCGGTGCTTTGTCAAGCAATTGGTGTAATGCCGAAAAAACCAGATTCGGTTTCGGTGATGCTTGAAGAAACAACATTGCAAAAATGTCAGAATCTGTATGACACAATACAGGAATTGCGTCAGGAAAGCGCTGTGCTTTCGTTGGAGGGGCTGATTCGAAAAATTTACGATACAACGGATTTCCTCTCCATTATGCAACTTACAAAAGACGGAGATCGCAAACGTGCAAATCTACAATTGCTGTTGCAATATGCAAAACAATATGAGGAAAATTCTGTTGCAGCGCATAGTGGTGTTTCCGGATTTTTGCGGTATATTGACTGGCTGACAGAAAGCGGAAAGGATTTTCAGCAGACACAGCTTGTGACAAGCGGAGAAAATGCTGTTGCCGTAAAAACAATGCACCGTTCGAAGGGCTTGGAATATCCATTTGTGTTTCTGGGGAAGTTGGAAACAGGATTTTCTAAGGCGGATACCCAAAAGTCTGCTTTGTTTTCTGATAAAGGACTTGTTGGGTATTGCATTAAAGATCCGAAAACTTATGTCCGTGCAAAGACAACCGCTTTTACGGTTCTGGATCAGGAAAACCGGCGTTTTTCCAAAAGTGAGGAACTTCGTCTTTTCTATGTTGCAATGACTCGTGCAAGACAAAAACTGTTTCTCTCCTTGGACGTGGACAAGACACAGAATTCAAAGGGCGATCAACTGGCAAAATATGCAACGGGATTTTCGCCGGAGGGGACGTTGCCATCTTTTTTGGTACAGTCTGCAAATTCCATGGCAAAATGGGTGTGGATGTGTCTGGTGTTAAAGCACGATGATGGGTTGGCAGCTTGTCGTGTGCTTCCAAAGAAACATTGGAAAGCCCCGGCGTGGTCGGAGCAAGTAAAGATACAGTATCAAAGAGATTTGCCGACATTATCGGCTTCTTGTGATTCAAAGGCGTTACAGCTTGCTACACCGGATGCAGCAACTGTCCGGCAATTGCGAGAATTGTCTGCGTTTCAATATGACAATGCAGATGTACAGCGAGAATCGCTTCTTAGCGTTTCTGCAATTCAGGAGACAATCAAGCAACGTGTTCCCGTGTGGAATCGTCCAAAGTTTATGCAGGAAACAGTAAAACTGACCGGTGCAGAACGTGGTACAGCGATTCATACTTTTTTCCAATACGCAAATTTTGAGGCAGCACAGCAGGGGATTGATGAGGAAATTGCAAGGTTGTGTCGTCATGGGTATTTGACGGATGCACAGGCATCTGTTATTGCACCGGATCTGATTCAAACATTTTTCCAAAATGGGCTATATCAGCGTCTATCAAATTCAAAGCGTGTTTTGCGAGAACAGAAATTTCAGATACAATGTAAGGATCTCAGCGGAGACCCGGATGCACGAAAAATCTTGATGCAGTATGAAAATTCGGATAGTCTTTTGCAGGGAAAAATTGACCTTGCATTTCAGGAGGAAGATGCATTTGTGTTGGTAGATTATAAAACCGATTCTGTGTCTGATCCTGGTGTATTGGTGGAATCCTATCGGGAACAAGTGACGCTTTATCGAATTGCATTGCAATGCATTACCGGTCTGCCGGTAAAACAGTGCTATCTTTATAGTACCCATCTTGGACGAGAAATCGAAATAACAGGAGGAAATGATTCTGATGATGAATCTTACCGATGAGAGAACTGTGAAATCTCTGCTTGCAAGGCATGGTTTTCACTTTTCCAAAAAATTGGGGCAGAATTTTTTGATTGATGATACCGTATGCCCGGAAATTGCACGACAGGGGAATGCGACAGCAGGCTATGGCGTGTTGGAAGTAGGTCCCGGAATTGGCACACTGACGCAACAATTGGCACTTGGTGCAGATAAGGTAACGTCTGTGGAACTGGACAAGC
>CAYXKI010000079.1:0-7362 GCA_964465095.1 uncultured Ruminococcus sp. | reverse complement strand
GCCCTTGTCGCTGTCCGCAGACAGCGAAACACTCCTGCGCATACTTCTGCGCACGCGACTAATTCTGAGGTAGGATTCTGCCCGAAGAATTAGGAGTGCAACGCTTAGATTTGACCGTTGCTGAGAAGAGGGTGAGAAATCCGACAGGATTTCGAGGGAGAACGAACAAGACCGTTCTCCCTTTCTGGGTGTCATTTAAAATGCTAACCGTTAAAAATGTTCCGGTGGAACATTTTTAACGAATATATATAATTACTTTAAGCAACTCCCGTAATCAACATCCCCACAAGGTGTACAATTGCGGCGGCAAGGTATGCGATAATGCATTGTCCAAGGACAACCTTTACTGCCCATTTATTTCCAAGTTCCCGTCGGATTGAGGCGATTGCAGCAACGCAAGGGGTGTAAAGCAGGCAGAACGTCAGCAAAGAGATTACGCCTGTAGGGGAGAGGATGGTTGCAAGGGATTGTGATGTACCAAAGAGGACGGAAAGGGTAGAAACGACGCTTTCTTTTGCGATAAAGCCGGAAATCAGTGAGGTTGAGATCCGCCAGTCCCCAAAGCCCAGTGGTTTGAAAATCGGTGCAATCCAGCCGGCAATGCAAGCGAGAATGCTGTTTTGTGAGTCGCTGACAAGTCCCAATTGAAAATCAAAGTTGGTAAGAAACCAGACAACCATGGTTGCAATAAAGATAATGGTAAATGCACGTTGCAGAAAGTCTCTTGCCTTGTCCCACAAAAGCTGCATGACATTTTTCATGCCCGGCATACGATAATTGGGCAACTCCATCACAAAGGGAACAGCGTTTCCACGAAAGATGGTGCTTTTAAAAAGACATGCCATCAGAATCGCCATCAGAATTCCCCCGAAATAGAGGAGTACCATGACAAGTGCTCCATAGTCCGGGAAAAATGCTTCCGTGAAGAAAGCGTAAATTGGTAGCTTTGCGGAGCAACTCATAAATGGCGTAAGGAGAATGGTCATCTTTCGATCTCGTTCTGAGGGCAGGGTACGAGTTGCCATAACGCTTGGTACTGTACATCCAAACCCGATCAGCATGGGCACAATGCTTCTGCCGGATAAGCCGATTTTTCGGAGCAATTTGTCCATTACAAAGGCGACACGAGCCATATAGCCACTGTCCTCTAACAGCGATAGGAAAAAGAACAGGGTGACAATAATGGGGAGAAAGCTCAGGACGCTTCCAACGCCGGTAAATATGCCATCAATAATCAGAGAATGTAGCGTTCCGTTGACATTCCAGGCAGTCAGACTTTGATCCATCCAGTTTGTCACTTTTTCGATGCCAATGGAAAGAAGATCAGAAAGCCCCGATCCGATGACATGGAACGTAAGGAAGAAAACGGCTGCCATAATCAGAACAAACATGGGGATTGCGGTGTACTTTCCGGTTAAGAGTTTGTCGATTTTTCTGGAGCGGATGTGTTCTTTGCTCTCTTGTGGTTGAATTACTGTGCTTTCACAGACACTGTGAATAAATTGAAAGCGCATATCTGCAATGGCAGCAGCCCGATCAAGTCCACGTTCTGTTTCCATCTGGACAATAATGTGTTCCAGAAGTTCCTGTTCATTCTGGCTGAGATTAAGCTTTTCCAGTACCAGTGTGTCGCCCTCTACCAATTTTGCAGCAGCAAAGCGTACCGGAATTTCTGCGGCTTTTGCATGGTCTTCAATCAGATGCATAATTCCATGGAGACAGCGATGCACTGCACCACCGTGATCATCTTCTTTGCAGAAGTCAATTCGTCCCGGTCGTTCCTGATATTGTGCCACATGGATTGCATGATCAATCAGTTCATCAATGCCCTCGTTTTTTGCGGCGGAAATCGGCACAACCGGAATTCCAAGCATTGCCTCCATTTCGTTTACCAGAACTGCACCGCCGTTTTCCCGGACTTCATCCATCATATTCAGTGCCAGCACCATAGGTACATCCAGTTCCATAAGCTGCATGGTCAGGTAGAGGTTGCGTTCCATATTGGTGGCATCTACAATGTTGATAATCCCCTTTGGCTTTTCCTCCAGCACAAATTGCCGTGTGACAATTTCCTCGCTGGTATATGGGGACATGGAGTAAATTCCGGGGAGGTCAGTGACAAGAGTGTTGGAAAATCCACGGATTTTTCCGTCTTTTCGGTCTACGGTGACACCGGGAAAATTTCCCACGTGTTGATTGGAACCGGTAAGTCGATTGAACAGGGAGGTTTTTCCGCAGTTCTGATTTCCAGCCAATGCAAAGGTCAGGGTTGTTCCCGGTGGCAATGGGGTTTCATCTGCTTTGACGTGGTATTTTCCGTTTTCTCCCAAACCGGGGTGTTCCAGTGCTTTGGTGCGTCTGCTTTGCTGTTTTGGGATATCCGGGTCTTGTACGTTGTCAATGACAATTTGTGCTGCATCTGCCAGACGGAGGGTTAAGTGATATTGGTGAATCTGTAACTCCATAGGATCGCCCATAGGGGCGAGTTTTACCATGGTGATTTTTGCTCCGGGGATAATCCCCATATCCAGAAAATGCTGACGCAATGCACCTTTTCCACCGACAGATACCACAGTAGCAGATTTTCCGCAATCCAGTTCTTTTAGTGTCATTGGCAATCACCTCTGGAAACAATGGTTCCGCCTCCGATCACCACATCGCCGTCATAGAGTACGACTGCTTGTCCACAGGTAATGGCACGTTGTGGTTCTTGGAATGTGACATGAAGCCGTCCGTCGGAATCCTGATAGGCTGTTGCCGGCTGGGCAGGCTGTCGATAGCGGATTTTTGCTTGTACGGTTTTGGGCGTATCCAAAGAATCGCAGGAAATCAGGTTGACATCCTCGGCAATGAGGCTTTTAGAGAACAGATTTTTGCTTTCTCCAAGGGTAACAGTATTTCTTTCGGGACAGATGTCACAGACGTAAAGGGGCGTAGGGGCAGAGATGCCAAGCCCTTTTCGCTGTCCGATGGTGTAGTGAATGACACCTTTGTGGGTGCCGATCTGGGTGCCGTCAGGATTCAGAAATGCCCCGGGGGTAGGGACTCTTCCGGTATACCGCTCAATAAATCCGGCATAATCCCCATCGGGAACAAAGCAAATATCCTGACTGTCCGGCTTGTCCGCATTGAGAAAGCCGTGTTCTGCGGCAATTTCACGAACTTGTGCTTTGGTAAGTTCTCCTACCGGTAGCCTAGTGTGCTTTAACTGTTCTTGGGTCAGATTGTACAGCACATAGCTTTGATCTTTTCCTGCATCCAGTCCTTTTTTCAGAAGATACCGCCCGGAAGCTTCGTCATAGCAAACTCTTGCATAATGCCCGGTGACAATGGTGTCCATTTGCAGTTCTTTCATCCGCAGAAACAGCTTTTCAAATTTCAGATAGCGGTTGCAGTCAATGCAGGGATTGGGTGTCCATCCTTTTTCATAGGCACAGACAAAGCGATCCATGACTTCTTTGGAGAAATTCTCTGTAAAGTTGAACACATAATAGGGCATATGCAAACGATACGCCACGCTTCTTGCATCTTCTACGTCTTCTAAGGAGCAACAGGTCTTTTCTCGTTTTACCCCTGCCTGTTCATTTTCAAATAATTTCATGGTAGCACCGGCACAGGAATATCCTTTTTGTTGCATAAGAAGTGCTGCAACCGAACTGTCTACACCGCCACTCATGGCGATCAATGCTTTTTTCATAAATAAAACCAATCCTTTCTATGTAACGGTATCGAAATCATGAAAAAAATTGCGAAAACCTCTTGATTCTTTTTTATTTTTATGGTATGATAGAGATAATCCAGATGACACCGCACAGAGTACGTTTGGCGACTTTGTGCGGTGTTTTCCTAAGAGCCTGATTAGGTTCTAAAAATTAAGGAGGAAATATTTTTTGATTTACGTCATACCAATTTTGCTTTTGATGGCATGTTCTGCACTGTTTTCCGGGACAGAAACTGCTTTTGCTTGTGTCAATAAAATCCGCATGAAACATCTTGCAGATTCCGGAGATATGCGGGCTGCAAAGGCACTTCGTGTGGCAAATGCCTATGAGAAAACCCTGACGGCGATTTTGGTTGGGAATAACATTGCAAACATCGGCTCCTCCTCTCTTGCTACCGTGCTGTTTACCATATACTTTGGGTCTGCCGGTGCGGTGGTTTCTACGGTTGTGATGACACTTCTGGTTCTGACGTTTTGTGAGGTCATCCCAAAATCCTATGCAAAATCCCACGCAGACAAGCTTGCCATGGCACTTGCCGGAGGAATCCTGAAATTTACAACCTTGATGAAGCCCTTTGTCTTGTTCTTTGACTTGCTGTCCAGAACCTTTAAGCCCAAAGAAGATGCCCCAAGCGTGACAGAGGATGAATTGAAGTACATTATTGATGAAATTGAGGAGGAGGGCGTTCTGGAGGAGCAGGAAAGCGATTTGGTTTTGTCTGCGCTCCAGTTTGATGAAACCTCTGTCAGCGAAATCCTGATTCCAAGAGTCCGTATGGTTGCTTTGCCGTCAGATGCAACGGTGGAGGAGGCAAAAGAACTGTTCCTCCAGAATCATTTCTCCCGGTTTCCGGTTTATGAGAAAAATCTGGATAGCGTTGTCGGAATGATTACCAACAAGGACTTTTTTCGGTTGCTGTGCGGACAATATCAATCTCTGGAGGAAATCACCCAGAATGTGATTTATATCCCGGAGACAAAGCGAATCAGCGACGTTTTGCGACAGATGCAGCGTTCCAAGACCCACCTTGCAATTGTTGTCGATCAATATGGCGGGACAAAGGGAATGGTCACATTGGAGGACATTCTGGAACAATTGGTGGGGGAGATTTATGATGAAAGCGACGAAGTAATCAACGAATGCCAGAGGATCGAACCCCATGTCTATTCGGTGCTTGGTACGCTTAGTATCCTGGATCTGTGCGATTTCTTAGAAGAGGACGAGATTCCTCCGAAAATGCCGGAAACAGATTCTACCACAGTAGGTGGTTGGGTGATGGAACTGTTGGGACACATTCCTACAGTAGGAGAAGTTGCAACAGTCGATGCCTTTCGGTTTCTTGTTCAGGATGTGGAAAACCAAACAGTTAAGCGCATTCGTTTAGAGATCACGGTAACACCCCCAAGTGAAACAGAAGATTAAGAACTTGTTCTTAAGAACTTGTTCTAAGCACAAAAACACCGCACGAGAGTTTGTGTGGTGTTTTTTATTTTTTCCTTTATTTTTTCTTGTATTTTAGTAGAATGAATGCCACAAGTGCAGTCAAGGCAACGGAAACCACTGTTGGAATCCAGGTGTGTTCTGCACCGGGCAAATCCATGGTATTCATGCCGTAGAAGCTGAACACCATTGTAGGAATCGCCAGAATGATTGTGACAATGGTCAGTCGCCACATGACAATATTCAGATTGTTTGAAATGACCGAGCCAAATGCCTCTACAACACCGGAAAGAATGCCGGAATAGATGCTTGCCATCTCTTGCGCCTGTTTTAACTCAATCAGCACGTCTTCCAGCAGTTCTTGATCCTCCTCGTAGAGCTTTACCATTCTCCCTCGGAGAATCTTGTTCATGGTGACATCGTTGGATTTCAGGGAGGTAGAGAAGTAAATCAGGGACTTTTCCAACTCCAACATCTGAATGAGTTCCACGTTCTTCATGGCACCGTGCAACTTTTGCTGCATGGCAGTAGAGGTCTTGTCGATTTGTTTCAGATAGACCAGGAAAGAAGAAGTGATGTTCATCATAAGCCGCAGAACAAATTGCGTCCGGTATTGGGTTTGCAAATTGCGGAGTCGTCCACTGACAACGTCGTCAATGACTTTGTTCTCTCTGGAGGAGATGGTGAAAACATAGTGATTGGTAAGGATAATTCCAAGCGGAATGGTATAAAAAATCAACGTGTCATCTTTGACCTCTGAAACAGCGGTGTCGACAATAATCAGGGTCTGATCTTCTTCCTGTTCCACACGGGAGGACTCTTCTTCGTCCAGAGAGGACTTCAGGAAGTCGCTGTCAAGCCCATAGTCGTCAATCAACATTTTGCACTCCTGCGCCGTAGGGTCTACAACAGACACCCAACAGCCCGGTGTAATTGCGTCCACTTCGACAAGTTGGTTTTCTATGGTTTTATAATATGCGATCAAATCGGGTACCACCTTTCTAAAACAGAAGGCAGTACCGGGTCAGGTACGGAAAAGCTGCCTTTTGTTTTACCTTGTGTTGTTCCGTTTGTCATGCAAAAGAATCATGCATGGCAAAGGGTATGGGTCAGCGTTCATGCCGTACCTCCTTCTTCTCTTATTCGGATTCGATGAATTATTCAGATTCGATGAATTTTAAGCGACAGATGATATAAAGTCGCCTTACTATCTATTATAGCAGAAAAAGCCGCCTTTGACAAGGCGACTTTGAAAAAGTTTTGCGAAAATTTAAATTTAGGGCGACACGATATTATGAACCATGTCAATTGTTTTTGAGTTCGCTTTTAATCTGCTCCTTAATTCCGGCAAGAATGACATTTTTTGCATGGATTGCCTCTTCTTTTGTTGCAGCTTCCACGCCCTTGAGGGGATAGGGAATCCCAAGATTATCATACTTGACCTCGCCCATGGTGTGATAGGGCAGTACGTCCAGTGCTTTGAGATTGTCCAGATCTGCAAGGAAATGTCCCAATTGTCGGAGATAGGTGTCGTTCAGGGTAATTCCCGGCACAACCACATGGCGAATCCATACAGGAATCTTCTTCTCCTTCAGATACAAGGCGAATTCCAGAATGTGCTGATTGCTTTGCTTTGTCAGCTTCTGATGTTCTGTTTCATCAATATGCTTGATATCCAGCATAACCAGATCGGTTACTGCCATCAACCGGTCAAATTCAGCACGTTTTTCCGGACGGTACACGATACCGGAGGTGTCCAGACAAGTGTGAATGCCCCGTCTTTTTGCCTCTTCAAACAGTTCGGTTAAAAATTCCATCTGCATCAGAGGTTCTCCACCGGTTGCTGTGATACCGCCGTCGTGGAGAAATTCCTTGATTCCCTCATATTCCTCCAGTAGGGAATCTACGCTACGCAGATTCCCCTCGCCACCGCCTATTGTCCAGGTGTCGGGATTGTGGCAGTACAAACAGCGCATGGGACATCCTTGAAAGAATATGACAAAGCGAATGCCGGGACCATCTACTGTGCCGAAACTCTCTGTGGAATGAATGTGTCCTTGCATGTGATCAACTCCTTTTTGTACAACAATGGGCGTACAAAATCTGCACGCCCATTTTACTTGTTCTTTTGTTATCCGGGCTCAAGGCGACACCGCACAAAGACCGCCTGACGGCTTTGTTGCACATCTACTTGAATATT